>CAYUNA010000256.1:0-6530 GCA_964445895.1 uncultured Saprospiraceae bacterium
TACTTAGTCATCCCCGAATTTTTAATCTAATCTGAAATAAGTTTAACCAATGTAATTCTTTTCCATAGAATTCATTGGTTTTTTTGCAAAGAATTATTTTACTCATTCATTTATTTCTTGCAAAATATTTAACCTCGCTTTTTCCTCATATTGTTCAAAAAATACCTCCGAAAAATAAATTCGTTCTCGTTTGAAAAAAGATTTTAAGACCTTCCTTCTGCCAATTTTGTACAAAAAGGTGGGATACATCGAGTATTCTTGCCGAATGGCGTTCACATAAGTTTTATAAACATTCACATGCCCAGCGAGAATACTCAAATCAAAATCCAGGAAATATTGAAAATCTGAATCTTCTTTTAAAGGTTGATGCTTGGCGGTACTTTCTATCAATAATTTCAAATCATGTAAGGCAAAAGGTAAGCTTTTGTCTTTTAAAATTTCGCTGGCGAGTTCAGCACTTTTGACCTCATTATCCTTGTTTTTAGGAAGATAAATGGCATCATGAAACCATATTGCTGCTTCGATGAGTAGTGGGTTATTGAGGAATTTGTCAAATTTATGCTTAACTAAATAAAGATTGTATAAATGGCTCAAATCGTGATAATGTCGCTGTTTTTCGGAATGTCTTTCTATTAAATCACTTAAAATTTCAATCGTTTCCTTTCTACTAAAGTCACATTTCAAAAATAAATTCATCCCCATATCTTGCAGGAAACTCAGATGCCCTTTGTTGAATTCTTTTTTTGAAATAAAATCCATTATTAATTCTTTTTTGGAATATTTAGACCCATTAGCCAAGTCTTCAAAGTGTCATACTCCTCAGCAGTCAACGGAAACTTCTTGCCCTTAGGCATCCTTTTTTTGACAAAAACCTGCGTGTGAATTTTCTCTGCCCAAGTTTCCATATTCCCTTCGGTAAAAACGACCGACCTCTTTTTTTGATGACAAACATTGCATTTTTCTTGCAAAATTTCAAAAGCAGCTTCATGGTTGGAATTGGTCTCTGTTTGAGAAAGCCAAAGTAGGTTAGTGATAAATCCAATTAATAATATGGATTTCATATAGTTAATTTTTTTGTTGAAAATTCAGGCTAAGAAAGTATAGTTTAAAGTAAGTTGTCTTATATTTCGAGCTCCAAAAAACTCACTCGGGGTTGTGTCAAAAGGTTCTCTGGCCGAACGCACCCCGAAATATTATTTTTTAGACGGAGCAAAAACCATGTTTTTTCAAGAAAAAACATGGTTTTTGCTCCGTCTTTAGAATTTAATTTTCCTCTAAACGCGAAAAATCGTTTTATGATATAGCTTCTGGTAGGGTGTTAGTTAAGTCAGCGAAAAAGTTTTTTAAACCGTTTTGCTCACATAAAATATTTTTGTAATTAAACCAAAGAAGCGTAGTGAATTTCTTTTAAAAGGAAAATCCACCAACTAAAACAATCCGTAGTTGTTCTTCCGTATCCTCCTTCGGAACAAATGCACCAAGTGACAAAGTAAAAGCGTCCAGCGGTGAAAACCAAAGCCCGCCGCCATAGCTGGAATGCCAATCATCACTATCATCTTCGACATTACTCGCCCAAACTCGCCCAATATCGTACCCACCAAAAATACCCATCGTGAAAGGTAAAACTCGGTTATGTGTAGTGAATAAACGAAGCCGTAAATCTGCATTGGCATAGAAAGTTGTATTGCCATAAAATCGTTGTTCCCGATAGCCACGCAGGGGACTTTCACCACCGATAGCTGGGGCATCATCGAAGAAAAAATCTTCATTTAAGTCGCCAAAAATATGCCCAAAACCCAAGCGAGTAGCTAAAATAAGATTTTCCTTTCTATCCAAATTTTGATACACTGCCATTTCTCCACTCAGCTTGGTAAAGTTTAATTTGGTATCATCCAGAGAATTCAACCATTGCGCATTGGCTATTAAATTTAACCCACGATGCGGAACGACTCGATTGTCCACGTTGTAATAATTAAAGCCAAATTCTGCCCCAATTCGGTTTCGATGAATAAAAATATCATCAGGAATATTGTCCTCAGGGTCTTCTATCAAAATTCTATTGGGTGTGTTGTCAATTTCTGACCGTTCGAAAACAGGCCCGAAAGTGATATAGTTGTCAATGCTACCCAATCGCTTTTTGAAAGCAGGATGAATCCGAACCAAGCCTTGACGTACCCGATAAAAGTCAATACCCAGGGAGTCCACATTGGCAATCGACCCATTACCGTAACCAAAATAGTTTAAGGCATAACTTGAGTTTTTGATAGTGGCATCCAAGTAAAAATCCAGTTTACCGAAGGTATTCAAATAATCCCCTAAATAGTTAAATTCAAAGGACTCAGTTTGAAAAGCATACCGTCCACCAAATCTATGCTGCGAGGAGAACGGTTCTTTTTTGAAGTTATAAGATGTGTTCAAAAACGTAGCCCCCAACAAGAATCCATCGTCAGGATTGACCCCAATAATCGGAATTGGAACGGTATAATTATATTCGTATTGATATGCCCGACGGTCATAAATATTGTAAATGGCTTCGTCGGTTCGCTTGTCTTTTGCTTCTGTTCCTAAGGTCAGGGAATTTTTACGATTGTCGTCATAAAAAAGGGTTTTCTTACCAAGACCTTTCACCTTCGATTCATCGACAAAGGTATCATTACCCAAACCACCGATACAGCGCAACTTTATCCCTTTATTGACTTCGCCAGTGATGCGAAATTCATCATCGTTGCCATTGCCATATAGGTGAATTTCTTTAGTAATATCATTGTCGAAGGTTCGTTCGTAAACCAGGTCTTTCTTTTTTCCTTTCTTGGAAAGCTCAAACATTCGCACAATTGTTTCCTTGTCGCTAACTCGCTGAATCTCGAATAATTCGTTGTCTTCCGTTCCGATAACATCCACTTTTTTTGCACGAAATTCATAATATCGTCGAGCAAATTCTACGATACGGTCGCGCCGTTTTCGCAGTACCGATTTGATATAATCACCATCTTCTGCCAAAGCAAATTCAGGCCAAGCCTTGAACGATTCTTCAATTAATTCATCCGTAATATTTTTTTGCAAAAAAGTAGCCTCTTTCTCCCAATCCTCCCAATCCAATTCTGTTAAAAATTGAGCATCAAAATTCCTTGGACTCCAGGCTGCCCATTTTATATTCCCTTTAATCTCGGGGCCATAGACTGCTAATTGATGGGTAAATGGTGAAGCAATCGTTGCAACCCGTGTCACTAAACCATCGTATTTACTAAATGCTTGGTCGCGATCACGCGGCACAGGTCGGTACAACCTGGTGCCATCTTCCTGGTCAAATCTTGCCCATCGCCACTGGTCGTCATGCCTATCCCAGTCGCCAATGACCATGTCAAATAGCCGCGACCGCAATGCCCAGTTTTGATCAACTTTATGTTTATGATTTTTTAAAGTTTTTTCGGATAAATCGGGGGTGTTATACGTTTTTTTGGTACCACCAAAAACGGATTGACCCTCCCAATCTCCACCTGGACGTTCCTCTACCAAATAAACACTTCCGCCATAGTTATCATTATAAACCTGCAAAGTCGGTTGTTTGGGAATGTAGTAAAACTTCGGATTGGTGTGATAAATATTCGCTGCGTCCGCCAAAGGTGCTAAAGCTAGTGGGGCGAAAGGATGCGTCGAGAGGAAGTTATCTAATGCAATATATTCTGTCAGTCCCATCTTGTTGAATGGCGGTGGCAACAAGCGAGTCACGTCTTTAGTCAAGTCTCGCATGACATATTGATGCCCATCGGGGTCTTCCAAACGAAGTGAATTGGTTTGATTGCCACCGCCCCTTTTCAAAGGACTCAAGCCTCCTTTAAATTCACTTAAATCCAGAATCGGGAAGTCATATTTTTGCAAATAAATGCTACGGTAATGCTCTCCTAAAATGAATTTTTGAAAACCACCTGCTTCACTCACAGGATTGCGGGTAGGTAATTTTGAAATAGTTTTTTGGTCTTTAAGTGCTTCATATTCAGGAAATTCGGTCGGAATATTATCTTCACTAATGGACAAGGCATCTTTTGTTTTTTGTCTAAAAACGAGCTTCGCATCCGTTCCATCTTCATTCGGCACATAAAAACTTGTCCAGGCTTGCCCGTCTTCATAAAAATCAATAGTTGAATATCCTTTTTTACCGTAACCAAACTTCGCACCTTTACCCAGACTCGAAGCATTATTTTTTGAACCAGCACCGCTTACGATAAACGTCTGTTCTTCATTTTCTAAATATTGCAAATTGTGTTCGTGTCCAGAAACATATATGAAATTTCCATTTTTCTCAGAAGCTGCCATGATGACCTCTTTCAATTCTTTAAAAACTGGATTGGAAATATCCTGTTTGTTGATACCAGATTTTCGCAAGCCTGCCGCTATCGTTCCCAAGCCAGGAAGTGGTATATAAAGATTTTTTGAAACAGTCGTCAATGGGAAAATATGTTGTTTTAAAGTGAAATTTCCCCCATGAGGACCATTTGAATAAAGCGGGTGGTGCAGCGCAACGACAACATTCTTATTGCGATATTTTCGAACTGCATTTTCAAATAAAAACTTAAACATGAATTTATTTTTCACTTCACAACCATCGTGAATTTTTGGTTCTTTGTCCCAATCTGCCAGCCACCATTCCGAATCAATTACAATGACTACCAATTGGTCGTTGATTTCTAATACCTCTGGTCCTGGACAGCCACCTTCTGGATAGAAAAAGGTTTCCCAGTCATCGTCATCCTCAATGCCTTTGTTCAAATATTTATTGACAAATTTCTCTTGCCTTGCTAACCCTTTGAGTCCGTTATTCCAGTCGTGATTACCCGGAATAAAAATTGGTTGACCTTTAAAATTATCTAAAATTTCCAACTGATTGGTGAGTCGGTGTTCTGCTAATTCGCGCTCCTTAGATTCCTTTCCTGGCATCCCATCGGGGTAAATATTGTCACCCAAATAAATGATAGAACTCTGTTCACCTTCTTCCGCTAATCTTGACTTTAGGTATTTTAAAACAGGAGTCGTCTCACCCAAGTTTGCTTTTCCAGCATCTCCAACCAAATACATGCGGTGCTTGAGTTGGCTATCATTTGGTGGTTGCAGACTTTCCCATGACGCCGCTTCTGGTGCAATGTTTAATTTATAGTTGGCACAAGAATTCCCAATGATGCTTAGGAAAAATAAGAATGAAAATTTTGATAAAATTGATTTCATGAAAAATTGGCTGTTTAAGAAACGCGAAATTAATAAATCAGGATGCCTTCAAGAAATTGAGGTTATTAGTTTCACGTTCTTCAGTTATTCGAGTGTAAAAGAATTTAATGGTAAAAATTAAAAGCTTAGGGAATTGGCATTTGAGTGCTTAAAATCCTTAATAATTCGACAATTCTATTTTATTTAACCCTTGGTAAAAGAAAGATTAAAGGTAAAAATATATTCTAAAAAATTATGAATGATAGTAGTTTTGTTTAGTTTTGAGACTGAAAAAAACTGATTTTTATATTTAATTATTTAAACTATGCTAAAATATTTTACGCTGTTTTTGACAGCTATGACATTCTTTAGTTGTGAACCACGAGAAGCTGATAACAATAATAACACCAGTCAAAGAGTAGAAACATACGAGGAAGAAACGCAGGAAATTCAAGCAAGTATGGGCAAACCTTATGTCGAATCCGTCAACCCCGTAATGCCTTATGATTTGTCAAAACCTTCGATGACTTTTGTATTAGATAAGGAATTAGAGGAAATTTCGGGCTTGAGTATCGCGCCAAATCCCAATCAATTGGTAGCAGTCAATGATGAAAAAGGACATTTATATTTTTTAAATAAAATGACAGGAAAGATAGTAAAAGAGGTTGATTTTGGTAAAAAAGGAGACTATGAAGGTGTCGAAACGGTGAAAGATGAAGTATTTATGGTGGAAAGTAATGGTGAGTTGCAACGCATTCAGCGAATCGGAAAAGAAAATGAAGACACCGATAAATTTGAAAACAAACTCGGCAAAAAATACGATGTAGAGGGCTTGACTTATGATGCCGACGCGAACGAATTACTGATTGCTTGTAAAGGGAAAGCCGGTTCGGGAGACCGATATGACAAGATGCGAGCGATTTATTCTTTTGATTTGAAAACCAAAGGATATTCAAAAAAGCCAAAATACTTGATTAGCCGCGACGAAATTGAGAGTTATTTTGACACCAATTTAAAAGAAGAAGGCTTCTCTGCGACCGTTCGAGCCTTGATAGACCCTGATGCGCCTTTGGATGCTTTTGGACCATCAGGTATTGCTATTCATCCACAAACAGGTAATTTTTTCATTATTTCTTCGGTCGGAAAAGTTATGGTTGTGTTGAATCCCAATGGCAAGATTGAACATGTCGAAGCCTTAAATAAGAAAATACATCGACAGCCTGAAGGCATTTGTTTTGATGCAGACGGAACGCTTTATATTAGTAATGAAGGAAAGGGGAAGAAGGCGAAGATTTATAAATTCAAACAGAAAAGAGCAGTTGATAATTAAT
>CAYUNA010000257.1:0-6513 GCA_964445895.1 uncultured Saprospiraceae bacterium
CTTTAATAGCCGTAGTTATTGAATGATTTTTAAAGGAAAAATAGCGGAAAAAGATAGTTCTAAAAACCGCTAATAAATGTGTCCGGGTACTTAATTTTTAAAAAGAATTAATCGAATTAAAAAATGCAGGCAGAGAATCTACAATTAGCAAAAAAACTAAAAATTGGTGCATGGGTAGTAACCGGAATTGTACTGGTTTTCGTTTCTATCATGCACAAGATAACATTGGATGTTGGGATTGATTTTTCCTTTTTGCCACCGTTATATTCCTTCTTCAATGCGTTGACAGGAATCGTTTTAATAGCGGCATTATATCAAATCAAGCAGAAAAATATCCAGGCACATCAGCGATTAATGAATGTAGCAGTTGTCTTTTCGGGCTTGTTTTTATTAGGCTACGTGATATATCACCTAACGAATCCAGATACAATTTTTGGAGATGCCAATCACGATGGTGTCTTGGATGATGCAGAACGCTTAGAAGTCGCAGGTATCCGGACATTTTACTTGGTCATTTTAATTGCCCATATTGTACTGGCGGCGATTATTTTACCGTTTATTCTATTTACGTATATTCGTGCTTACACCCATCAGATTGCGAAACACAAGAAAATGGCGCGCTGGGTTTTCCCATTATGGCTATTTGTGGCGTTGTCTGGACCGTTCTTATATTGGATGATTGCGCCATATTATAAATAGGTTCTTTTCACAATACGAAGGGTTAAAATTCTTGTATTCTCTAAAAAAAATCAATTTATTATGAAAAATAAACAGATTTTAAAAATAGTACTCATTGGTATGTTCGCGGTAATAATGCCGGATTTGATTGCACAGTGTCCAATGTGCAAAATGGCGGCATCAAGTAACCTAAGTAATGGTGGAACAGCTGGCGCGGGATTGAATTTTGGAATTCTTTACATCCTGGCATTACCCTATTTACTGGTTAGTGTAATCGGCTACATTTGGTGGAGAAATCGCAAAACGAACTTGGATGATAACGAAGTTGCGCCACCAGAGGATATGACTTTTTCTGAAAATTAGAAGCTGATTAAATTTAATAAAATTGGAATAAAGTCTAAAGAATCGTGATATTTTGTTAAAAGTATCACGATTCTTTATTTTATGGAAAAACAAAGCTTATCTTTCGCAACAATACCAAGGATAAAACTTTCTATGAATAACGGCTCTTGACTTGTCGCTTTCAAAATTTGCTATTGTTGTAAACTAATTTATGTCCAAACTAAAAAAAGCAGGGAAATACTTACTACGTTTTATCTTCATCATCATATTGTTGTTAGTGCTATTAGCGGTTATTTTACAAGTTCCAGCCGTCCAAAATTACGTAGCCGACAAAGCCACGACCTACCTA
This sequence comes from uncultured Saprospiraceae bacterium, assembly GCA_964445895.1. Taxonomy (GTDB): domain Bacteria; phylum Bacteroidota; class Bacteroidia; order Chitinophagales; family Saprospiraceae; genus CAYUNA01. The sequence continues at coordinate 1,370 of CAYUNA010000257.1, forward strand.
CAAGAGACGTTAAATACTGAAGTTCGACTTAATTCTATTCATCTTCGCTTACCCGAATCATTAGTTGTGGAAGGGTTCTATATGGAAGATTTACAACGTGATACTTTTATCAGCGTCGGCGAATTGACGGTAAATTTTTCTTTAAATAAACTATTGCAGAAGAAAATCCAATTTGATGAATTGACGCTTAAAAATGGTGTGGCAAACATTGATATTGATAAAAATAATCTCGCCAATTTCGATTTTATTACCGAAGCCTTCGCCCCAACAGATAGCAGCAAAATTGAAATGCCTACACCCGAAGAGCCAACTACCTCGCCCTGGGAATTGACTTTCAACGATACCGATTTGAATGTTGAAAATGTTCGGGTGAAATATGATGACAATTATGGTGGGATTGATTTTAGAGGAAATATTGGGGAATTATCAGGTGGTACGGAGGATATTGACCTCATTAATGGTATTTTTAATATTGATGGTTTAGCATTGAAAAATTCGGTAATCTCTCTTGAAATGGGGGAATCGTTGGGATCCGAGGATACGACCGCGACGGTTTTGGATTATCAAATTGATGGAGAAGCGTTGACTATTCAAAATGTAGATTTTGACTTAAAAATGGAAACATTGGAGGTCACTACCCATTTGGAAAACGTACAAGCGGAAGCAATCGAAGCGGTATTGCAAGGAGATACAATTGGATTTGTAAGTAGTCAATTTTTAATCGAAAATAGTGATTTGGCGTATGATGTACCGAGTACACCTGTTTTACAAAATGGCTTTGATGCCAACCATTTTAAATTTAAAAACATCAATGTTGAAATAGCGGATTTGGTGTATGAAAATATGGATGTTTTGGCAGATATTCAGCGGCTGCATTTGGAAGATACTAAAGGATTTATTTTAGAAAACGCAAAGGTGAAAGTAGCGTTTTCTGAAAAAGAGTTGCTGTTAGAAAATTTTCTGTTGGACACTAAAAAGTCATTGGCGACAAGTGAAAAAACGTTGATTCAATTTCCATTTTTAGCAGAAAATCCAGATTTGAAAGACCTGCTTTTAGACATTAATTTGCAGATAGAAAAACTGGCAATTGCTGATATGCAGTATTTTTATCCAGATTTGTATAGTATTGAGTTTTTTAGAAAAAATAAGACTAAGTTGCTGAAAGCCAAGGTGATAGGAGCAGGTACTATGCAAGAATTAAAGCTAAAAACTGTTGAATTAAATAATTGGAATACAAATATCAAAGCGAGTGGTTTGGTTAGAAATCCGTTAGACACGGTGAATGCTTACTTTGATTTAAACGTTTCACGATTTAGTATCACCGACAAAGGAATTTTGGATTGGTTGCCGCCGAATACGTTACCTGAATATGTCGAATTGCCCAACGCTTTTAATTTTACTGGAAAATTTAAGGGGAAGATTAGTGATTTCAACGCTCGGCTTAATGGACAAACAACTCGCATCCTTGCACCTGTTCCATCAGAACTGGAAATTTCTGCACGCATCAAAAATGTAATGGATTTGGACCGTGCATTTTTCGACATTCGACTGGATTCTTTATACACAACTAAGGAAGATTTTACTGCTTATTTGCCACCCGGGACGATACCTGAATATATTGAATTGCCCAATAAATTAATGTTGAAAGGTACTGCGACGGGGACGATGAAAAATCTGAAATCTGACTTCAAATTATCGTCTGTACGAAACGGTAAAGTGAGCGATTTTTTGGCGAGTGGCAGCGTATCTGATTTATTATCTGGAAATATTGGCTTTGATATTACGTTGGAATCTGCGGAGTTTTCTCGAGCAGATTTACAGGCATTTTTACCGGATTCCTTGTTACCAGCTTATTTTAAATTGCCATTTATCAATAAAATTACGGGAATAATTCAAGGTGATTTTGAAAATTTTAAATCTAAGCTAAGTTTTAATGCGAATGGCAATTGGGCAGCGGAGGCTTCGTTAGAGAAAGAGAAGTACGATGTTAATTTGAATGTCGATAATTTGGATTTGGAAGGCTTTTTTGAGAATAATTATTTGGATACATTGGTTGGTTTTACACCCGCACCCTGGAAGGTAGAATTGTCGATAAAAGGAACTGGACTTGACCCTTATAATGATATGAATGCCGACTTGCGATTGCAGGTGCGACGGGCGGGTGAAAATGTGGCGAAAGGGTTGATAGTAGAGGGGAAATTGCAACAAGAGAAACTGACTGCGAAAGCAATAGCCAAAGAGGAGGAAATCAATTTAGAGTCTGCTTTGGTAGTAGATTTTACTAAAAAAACGCCCGAAATTAAGTACGATTTAGCATTAGCCAAGCTGGATTTACAAGCATTGGGATTGTCTGAAAAACCGTTTGTGGTGCGTACGGAAATGTATGCAGATGTGAAGGGATACACCTTAGATACGCTTTCGGGAATGGTTAAACTCTGGAATTTAGATGTGTTATACGATTCTACTTTTCAGCAAATTGATAGTCTGGAAATTGTGGCAAATTTAGATAACGGCAACAATCTTGTGAATGTGACTTCTGACGTTTTTGATGCCCACCTGGAAGGTTATTTTAAATATCCAGAAATAGTAGGAATTGGAGAACGTTTTTTCAATAATTATTACAAATCGGCTACCAAGGACTCCGTTTTAACTCGTAAAAAAGCCAATTTCGATTTTATATTGGATTTGCATCGTCCCGAATTGTTTACTTCTGGTTTGGTCGCCGGATTGACAGGACTTTCGCCGTTTGTCATGACCACAACTTTTGACAATGAAAAGGATAAACTCCAATTGAACGCTAATTTGGATTATCTGAATTATCAAGAGGCCATCTTTGATTCTCTGAAATTGAGCATTGACGCCAATAGGGATTTTGCCAATTATGGTTTGGCATTTCAAAATGCGGATTATGTAGACATAGTGGATATTGCGAATTTTAATATGTATGGTGATTTTAAAAATAAAATATTGACCAATAATCTCGAAATTTTTGATGAAGGAAAAGAAAAAAGATTTGATTTAAAATCCTTTATTGAGTTTTTACCCAATCAAATTTTTACTTTAAATTTGGCCAATACACAACTGCTAAATTATGAAGAGTGGAAGGTGTCGAAAGGGAATATGCTGCAATTTGGTGAGGAAAAACTAGCGGTGACGGATTGGAAATTTTTTAAGAGAAAGCAATTTATGCAAATTGCGAATCAAGGCGAAGATGGCGTGATTTTTAACTTTGATAACTTTGATTTAGAATTCATTTCTAATTTTATCAGCGTAGAAAACAATATTTTTGCTGGGCGACTGAATGGTGAAATTTTACTAAACGACCCGATGAATTCGCCAATTGTTGAAACAGACATTCGGATAGATAGCTTGGTGGTGCTGAACGCAAAATTGGGAGATATGGATTTGATGGCAGATAATGTGACTGCTGGAAAAATTAAGACCAATTTGACCTTAAAAGGAGAAGGCAATGATGTAAAATTGAACGGTAATTATGATTTGAATAGTCTACTTGAACCGCTTGATTTTCAGTTAGATATAAACTCATTGAGCTTAAAATCCATTGAGCCGTTGACCCTTGGATACTTAGAAAAAGCAGAAGGTATATTTAAAGGGAATATTGCAATTGCGGGGTCACCTATGCAACCTTCATTGCTTGGAGAAACGCATTTTGAAAAGGCTGAATTTGACGTTGGTTTATTGAAAACCCGTTTGAAAATTGGCGAACAACCCATTATTTTTGACGCCAACGCGATTGAGTTTGATAACCTGAAAATATACGATGAACGAGATAATGAAGGAACGATTTCTTCTTATCTATTAACACCAAATTATCGAGAGTTTTTCTTGAATACAGACATTCATGTAGATGATTTTCAGGTGTTGAACACAACTGAAAAAGACAGTGATTTGTACTATGGAAAGTTGACGGTTGATGCAGATGTAAGTCTGCGAGGAAGTCTGAACGAACCCGTGATTGAGGTGACTGCCAAGCCTGAAAAAGAATCGGATTTGACTTATATTTATACCGCTAATTCCAATACGCTGGTTTCTCACGAGGGGATTGTGGAGTTTGTGAATCCGTTTGAGGAAAATACCCGGGTGCGGATTGAAAAACCTGAGATTTTGGAAGGAGTCAGTGCACTTAATATGAAGGTGACGGTACGAATGTCAATTAATAAAGACTTGCAATTTAAAGCAGTGATTGACCCGATTACGGGCGATAATTTTGAAGGAAAAGCGGAGGGAGACATTATCTTTATTCAAAATCCTGATGGGTCAATGGAGATGACGGGGAGTTTGGCAGTCATTGAAGGAGAGTATTTGTTTACTTATCAAAATGTGGTACGCCGAAAATTTAAAGTCAAACCTGCTAGCTCGGTGACGTGGACGGGTGTGCCCGAAAATCCAAAATTAGATATAAATATTTTGTATAAAACGGTTACGTCTCCATATCCGCTATTGGCAGGAAGCGCAGAGGAAGGTGCAGATAACAGCGCACTGACGGCACGGCAAAATTTTCAAGTGAACCTGAATGTAGGGGGCACGGCAGCCAATACAAGTATTTCTACTTCGATTGAATATCTGGACGGTGCGGGGAATAGCAATCAGGAAGTATCAGCCGCGATTGACCGTATCAATCAAGACCCCAATCAGCAAAATACACAAGCATTTGCGTTGATTTTATTCAATGGGTTCATCGCCCAAAATACAGGCTTAGGGGATTTTCAAATTATCGGCGCACAAAATTCAGTAAACGAAGTCATTACCCAACAATTGAATAATCTGGCCAATAAGTACATCAAATTTGTTGAGTTGGATTTCGGACTCGAAGAAGGGCAGGGTGATGGTGCTTCGACTGATTTTCGGGTGAGTATTCGTAAGCGTTTTTTGAACGACCGCCTTACTATTAGCGTAGATGGGAAAGCTTCAACTGACCAAAATTCGGCTGGAACACAATCATTTTTAGATAATATTACAGTCGATTATTCGCTGACTCCTGATGGTCGTTTTAAAATAAAAATATACAATCAACAAGAATTTGATGATTACTCAGGCATAGCAGCTGTGAAATTGGGTGGCGCGTTTGTGTTTTCAAAAGATTTTAACGGGATTAAGTTATTCAAATAGCCGAATACTTAATA
>CAYUNA010000258.1:0-6511 GCA_964445895.1 uncultured Saprospiraceae bacterium
AATTTCATTAAAAACGTATATTTATAATTAAAATTCTAAAACGCTCTGTTTTTCATTTAGGCATGTCTAATTTTTATACGAACTGAAAATCAATGATTTAGGGTTTTGACGAAGAATCAAAGAAAGAGTTTAGCGAGCTAAACGACTCATTTGATTCAAAGTCAAGTTCTTAAATGTTTAGTTTTCAGAAAGTAGAAAAAATAGACATGCTCTAAGCACTATGGCAATTTTATTTAAATTTTATAAAAAATCTACTCCTTCTTTTTAAAAAAATAATACATCAAACTACCAATTCCCAAGACTGCCAACCCAGCAATCGCCTGTTCACCTGTATTTTCATTAAAAAAAGTATTCACTAAAAATGCCGCCGAAATCAAGACAAAAATCGCTGGAATGACGGGATAGCCCCATACTTTGTAAGGTCGATGAGTAGTCGGTCGCTTTATTCTAAAAATAAAAATTGCCACACCAGCCAAAGTCATAAATAAAATGTCCATGAAGACCACATAATTGATAATCTTTCCAAACAATCCGCCCCAAAAGATGAGAATGACCACTGCCCAGGCAGCTTGTAACAACATTGCATTGACGGGCGTTTTAGTCTTTGGGTGTACTTCTCCTAATTGCTTGAAAAAGATACCATCTTGCGCCATCGCAAAATAAATACGTGGAGCTGTTGCTGTATAAATACTAATCGTACCAAAAATCGAAATCGCAATAATCACTGCCACTAATTTTCCCCCATACGGCAAAATCGTTGCAATTGCATCGCCTGCCACACGTTCAGAATCTTGAATTGCGTCAATTGGCAACAACAATAGGTACGACAAATTGATTAATAAATAGGTCACCGTTACAATCAAAACTCCAAAAATCATCGCTTTGGGTACTGTCCGCTGCGCATCAATCGCTTCACCAGCCAAGTACGACGCATGATGCCAGCCACCAACAGAAAATAGCACGCCGACTAATGCCACAAGCATCGAGGAAGCCAAATCTACGGGTACATTTTCAGACAAGGCAAAGTTTAATTGAACTTCATTAGGCTCAGTAAAAAAGATTCCTGCGAGGATAATTCCACCTATCGCGACCAATTTAGTTCCTGTAAAAAGGTTGGCTAAATATTGACTAATGTGTACCCCAAAAATATTGATAATTGTCAATCCAACTACGGTGAGCCCTGCAATCCACATTTGAGTCGCTTCCGTCATTTCGGGAAAGAAAAAGCTTAAATACTTGGCAAATCCAATACCTAATGCCGCTAATGCTCCAGTGGTAATAACGGTCAAAATCGTCCAACCATAAAGGAAGCCCACCAACTCACCATACGCTTCTTTTAAAAACACATAAACACCGCCTGACTTTGGAAACATGCCACCCAACTCTGCAAAAGTCAACGCTCCCGTCAATGCAATCACACCACCCAATAGCCACACTAATAAAATGTAAGACGGATGTGGCAAAGCGGTTGCAATGTCCTTCGCTACCAAGAAAATTCCAGTACCGATGCAACACCCTACAGCTATCATCGTTAGTCCGGTGAGCGTTAGTTTTTTTTGTAAATTTGGCATTGTTTGTTTATTAATTCATTGATTATGTTGATTGGGTTAAAGGTAGAATTATATTTTTAAAAATTGGAATATTCTTACGACTTGGCAAAATTACCAATGCCATATTCAATAAAAATGCCGCTGACGATAGGCATCATCAACGGCATTTTTTGTACTACAGCTTTTATTTTCAAATAAGAGCATGTCTAGTTTTTCTACTTCCTGAAAACCAAGCATTTAAGAACTTGACTTTGAATCATTAATTTTCAGTTCGTATAAAACTATACATGCGCTAAGTAGTAAGTCAAGTTAATAGTGATAGGTTGGCGTGAGAGAATTTTTTGTCTCTTGTTATTTTAAAAATCGACTATAGCCGTCGCTACAGGAGAATTTTTAAAGTGACAAGAGACGGAATAATTATCCGCGCCAACTTATCATAATTAGCTTGACTTACTACTAAGGGTCATAGTTTAAAACTTATTTTTCCACATCATACTCTCTACCGGACGAATCCCTCGCGTATTGTATTTAGCATTCTTCTTTTTATTATAATAATTTTCAATATCGCCATCCACAACAAAGTAAATCAACTGACCAATCGGCATCCCTGCATAAACCCGAACGGGGTGCGTGCAGGAAATTTCCAGCGTCCAGGTGTTGCAAAATCCAACATCGCCCTTACCAGCCGTCGCATGAATATCAATACCCAAACGACCAACCGAAGACTTCCCTTCCAAAAACGGAACAGTGGCATGTGTTTCCGTATATTCTTCCGTCACACCAAGATACAGCGTATTGGGATGCAGCACAAAACCTTCTTCTGGAATTTCAAAATGCTCAATTTCGTTGTGTTTTTTGGCATCCAGGATGTGGTCTTTGTAGCGCGCCAAGTGCTTACCCAAATGCACATCGTACGAGTTCGTGCCCAGACATTCGCGGTCGAATGGTTCGATGACGATTTCGCCGTTTTCGATGGCAGTTAGGATTTTTTTATCTGAAAGAATCATTTTGAATGATTAGTGATTATTAATTTTAATATGAATGCAAATGTAGGGAAATTAATGTGTTTAATACCACTCCGATTTTTTCAATTCCACAATCCCTTCTTCCAGCCCCGCACCAATCATCCGCTTGGCGCGAATAAATGTGTTAACTCTATCCTCTGCGAAGTTGTCCTCCCCACGAATTAGGCTTTCAATTTTCACCAATTCTGCCGCATGAATGATTTTTCCATCCCCCATCCAGATAGCGACGTGAGATATACGTTCCTTTTTTTCGGGGGTAGCTTTCCGTCCGAAAAAAAGCAAATCTCCTGGTTGCAAATTCTTCCAGGTCGCTGTGTCTGTTTCAATTTTCAAGCCTGTATGCACTTGCAATGACGCGTCCCGTTCAAGCTGCAGTCCATGTCCTAAATATACTGTTTTTGTAAAACCAGAACAGTCAAATCCTTTGCTCGAAGTACCACCCCACAGATACGGAACTCCCATGAAACGACGGGCAGTAGCGACAATATTTTCGCCGGTAGCAGTGACCTTATCTCGCCAATTCCAATAATTGGTGCAGCTTCGACGGATAATATATCCAATTCGCCCATCGGGTAATTCTACTTTCCTCATCTGGTCATTTTTCTCCGCCAATCCTCTATCTATCAAAATATTACCATAGACCAAATCCGAAATCACTTCCGTTGAATCAGCAATCGATAAAGATGGTTCAGCATAGACTTTCGCAAATTCCGCTAAAACAATGACCTTCTTCATTTTTTCCCAAAAAGTACGGTCTTGAAACACAAAACCACCTTTATCCAACCATCCCAGATAGTCGTCTGGCGTCTGCACCAAATACCAACCATTTTGCTCTTTTAAAACCCGCAAAAAAGTCCCCATTAAAGCTTGTGTCGCCAACTCTCCCGAATGCTTAGGTTGCGACCGGATATTACAGACAGATAGTCGCACTACTCCATAGTTTTCACCTTTCAAATCTGCAGATGGCAAGACATCAATACTGTCTAAAAAAGGTATTCCTGCTTCTTCCAATAAGGCAACTAAACGAGTTTTCGCATCGGGCAAATTAGTCTCACCTTTGATAGAAATTTTGCCTTTCGCCTCGTTCGCATTTATTTTAAATAGTTTGGTTCTACCGTCTTTAACGAATTCTTTTTTGACTTTTACAATTAAATCATCGGCAGCGGTTTGATGCCCATTATTTTGGCAGCTGAAAAGGGTAAAAATGAGGCAGAGGAGTAAGAATGTATTTTTCATGAAAGTTATTTTTAAATGCTTTGTCAAAGTAAAAATCAGAAACTTCAGTAGCCCCCGACTTCAGTCGGACGGCAATCAAAAAACCACCCCATAAACATCAAATTGATAAAAACACTTTCTACCTCAAGCATATCATTTTTAACCTGCCACGCTACCAAAGTAGTGAATTACGGCTTAATATTCTTCACATACTTATCCAACCAAGTATTCATCTCCCAAGCCATGTGCATCACCGATTCTTTTGCCCGATAGCCATGGCTTTCATGTGGCAACATTACCATCCGACAAGTCGCGCCATGCCCTTTCAAGGCAGCATAAAAACGCTCGGTTTGCATCGGATAAGTGCCCGAATTATTGTCTGCTTCACCGTGAATCAACAATAACGGTTCTTTGATTTTATCTGCGTGCATAAAGGGTGACATTTCAAAATAGGTCTCTGGTGCTTCCCAAAAAGTGCGTTCTTCAGATTGAAACCCAAATGGAGTCAACGTCCGATTATACGCTCCACTTCGCGCGATTCCTGCGGCAAAAAGGTCAGTGTGTGCCATCAAATTTGCTGTCATAAATGCGCCATAAGAATGACCACCAACCCCAATGCGTTTCGAATCAACAACGCCCATTCCTGCCAATTCATTAATCGCCGCTTCTGCGCCAGAGGTCAATTGTTTTACAAACGTCTCATTCGGTTCTTCCTCGCCTTCACCAATAATCGGCATACCGAAATCATCAAAAACTGCGTAACCTTGCGTCACCCATAAAATCGGAGAGCCCCACCAGACTCGCGTAAATTCGTATGGCGAATCTTTTACCTGACTGGCTGCCTTTTTTGATTTAAATTCTCGCGGATATGCCCACATAAAACACGGTAACGGTCCATCTTTTTCTTTATCATAATTGGGTGGCAAATACAACGTTCCCGTCAATTCTACCCCATCATCGCGCTTGTATTGCACCAATTCTTTTTGCAAACCTTTCAACGACTCGTAAGGGTTTGGAAAATACGTAATCTGCTTAGAATCACCTGTTTTTAAATTACGAACATAAAAATTAGGTTGTACTTCATTCGATTCTTTTACAGTCAAAACCAAGCCCTGCTCTGCATCAAAAATAGACAATGGACGCTCATAAAACGGAGCTTCCGACCGCCACAATCGCGTCGTTTCTTTCGTTTCAATATTGTATTTATCTACAAACGGACGGTTGCCCTCTGGAGATGCTCCCGTGCCTGTCAAGAACAAAGATTTACCTTTATCAGTCGTCATCAAGACCGAACGACCGTATTTATTCAACGTCATTTCAAAGCCTCCTGGGTCATTATAACTGTCCTCCCAGCTTCTATCCCAAATCACATTTTTACCGGCTTTCGGGTTAGAAGGGTTCCATTGACTGGTAATCACTTGTCGATTTTGCCACCACCACTCGTCTGCCATTGCCAAGCCGTCATTGCCCCAGGTCACACCGCCATACCGCAATTTAAAATCAATCACTGGTGTTGCTTTTCCAGTAAATGGTGCGTTTAAAACAAACAACCGGTCACGAATCTCTGCCTCCTGCTTCGGGTCACCGCCGTCCTGCGCTTCTACCCAATAAAGCATCGCGGCCTGGTCAGCTCGCCAGGTAAAATTCCTTGCACCTTCTCGGGTCGCACCAAAACCTTTTGGGATATTTTCAGCTGCTGGAATGTCCGCAACTACTTTTGCAATTTTGCCAGATTTTGATAAAATGGACACTTCAAATGGAAATCGACTATATGGAACAATATACGAAAAGGGCGTTTTTACTCGCGAAATCATCACATATTCGCCATCTGGTGACGGACTAAACGTACGAATGATACCAGGTGTCGAAAACGCTGTACTTTTACCCGTTTCCAAATCCATTTTCATTAATTGCGAAGACGTGTAATAAGTAAAAAGTGCCTCGTCATGCTTGTTTTTCAATAAATCCTGATACGTACGAACGGGGGCAGATTCGCCTTCATTATTTTGAATGGTTGGCCCAAATGGTTTAGCATTTTCGATAGGTGCAACCCCTCGGCTGGCAAGATTACTTTTGTATAAAATCGTTTTTCCATCTCTAAAAAAACGGTACGGACTGCCCGACATGGCATCATTGATAACCGCTTTTGTCAATTGTTTTGCCTGTGCCGTTGCTGCGTCTACCATCCACAATTCGATACCATTTTCCAAGGTATTGGTAAACAAAACCCGCTTACTATCAGGCGACCACGATACATTTTCGATACGCACTTCAGCGGGCAACCCTTGCACTTTACGTTCAGGAGCACGCACACCTTGCATTGCTCGCAGAGTCATGCCATTGTAGTAGTAGGCACGACTCGACCCGTTGGTTTTGGGGTTGATACGAATACCCGCAAGCCGCAATTCCTCTTGTCCAACTTCCTCAATACCCGGCAAACTCGGGCGGTCAAGCCACAACATCATATTGTAATCCGGACTAATCCGCGTAGATGGTGTCAGTGGCGCATCTATTAAATCCGCGATAGCTTTGGGTGGTGTTTGATAGCCTAAATCTTGTTGAGCCTGTAGCATAATAGTTGAGATTAAAAATAAGAGGGCGAAGGTAATTTTTTTTACGGTCATAATTTGATTTTTATTTAAAATGGTGAGTAGTATTTTCACGAAAAACATTGAAATATTATAGAATACAAAGATACATTTTATCTTTATAAATGCAGTG
>CAYUNA010000259.1:0-6511 GCA_964445895.1 uncultured Saprospiraceae bacterium
CCCCGACCCGCTGATTACAAATCAGCTGCTCTGGCCAACTGAGCTACATCGGCTTTTATATAAACTAATACTTATTACCTAATACTAATTTATACGTATTGTCGCATTTACTATTTTACTAATATTGTGCCACTTTTTTGTCAAGGAACTTTCCTTAAAAATGTGCTTTTTTCAAAGCGAGTGCAAAGATAGAATTTTCTATTCATAAAATCAAACTTTTTTTTCAAAAAAATTCATTTTTTTTTTGATTGATTTGAACATTAAAAAAAGTATTCCTTTCCCCTTCTTTTCAATTAATTTAAAAATGTGAAAAATAGTTCCCATCCATTTTGAATATGGCTACTTCTGTACATATATAAATTATTTTTTAAGTATTTTTTAAAATTATTTTCCAAGCAGGTAGTTTTATTCATTCTATAAAATTTTCACAAAATATTTAAAAAAAAATTATCTGCATCTCAAAATTAGATTAAGTACTCAGACATAAGAGGCTACATCAAAAGGTTTTCTCTCCGAGTATATTCCGAAATATTCTTTTTTAGACGAAGTAAAGTTTTGCATTATAATTCCATATATTTACAAATCATATAATTATAAATTAAAAACGACTCATATTTGTTCCTTAGTTAGACTTTAGTTTTTCTCTTAGAATTGTTTAAAGAATAACTTATAACATTCTTTAAACAATCCTGAGGAACGCGAAACATTGCCCTTTGACACAGCTTTAGTAATTGTAATACTATTTTTTTATTAAGACAATGGCACATCTTTTGTCATTTATTTTACTGAATTACCTCCCAATGGATTCTAAAATGCCCTAATAAGCAATTTTCATCCATTCTTTCACTTATTCGTCAGCTTAAATTAAAAGAATAAGGATAGTTTTTGATTAATATTTAGACCCAAGTGAATTGTGTATTATTTTCCTTTGACGTCATTCATGCAAATGATATAAAACACATCACAGATTTTCTCTCCTACTTGGTCTATATTTTTTTCCTGAATGAAATTATAGAATAATTTTAAGATGAGTGATTTTAACATTCGGTTTTGGAGTACTTCCATTGCCCTCACATTTATTGGACTTTTTTCAAACCTACATTTTGCGCAAGCACAAACTGCCACGTTAGATAAGGCCGTTGACTTAACGGAAGCGGCTAGTGGTGAAACGCTAAAATATACCCTCACTTACGGTTGTTCCTCTTTAGATGCTGATTGTGAAGGAGCAATTTTAGTTGATGAGTTGCCACCTGAGGTAGAGTTTTTGAGCGCAACTCAAGCATTGGTTTCAGGCAATAGTGGGACTTCAGTTATTAGCCCTGTTTACGACCCTGTTACACATACGGTTACTTGGGATTTTACTGCCATTATGCCTGAGATGGGATTACCTGATGGTTCTTCTGGTATTGTAGAAATTTTGGTAGAAATACCCCCAGGAGTTACACCGAATGGAATTATGCTTACTAATAATGCTAATCTACCTACTGATAATGCTGGTACTCCTAATGATAATGTCACTACTACTACAGAAGGTATCATGCCAATGTGGTCTATCGCTAAATCAGTTACCTCTGGTCCAATTTATCACGATACACCTGTAGAATATGAAATAGAAGTTTGTTCTGATAGTCCGATGGGAAATTTACATTTGCTTCCTGGGGCAATGATTACCGATAATCTTCCAGATGGGGCAGTTTTTCAAAGTGCATCAGGCAACGGTGTACACGACGGAGGAATGCCAGGAAGTATCGCATGGACTATTCCTGATACATTCAAAGTAGATGCGCCTTGTCAGATTTTCACAGTAATCGTTGAATATCCAGTGGCAGATATGGTGAATAATAATACGGGGCTTACTAATGAAATTTCAAAAACGAATGAAGCTCTTTTGGATGCAACTGCTATCGGGGATATTCCGGTAATGGATGTGGCAACGGTGAATAATCCATTATTGCCACCATTTTTTCAAGCAGGGATTAGGAAAGAAACAGGAAATGGAAATGGTGCGACACCTGATGTTGCTACTAATAAGTTTATCATCGGTGTATCGAATGAGTCAACTACTGCCATTAATGATTTTATTGTAACAGACGCAATTCCACCACAGGCAAATATTACCAGTATTCATATTGAACCATCAATGGGTGATACTGTTTTTGCGGATATCCGAGTACAACTTAATAATAGCGGAACCTGGATTGTATTTCAGACGAGTGTCAGCACAGCTTCTGAATCAGAATTTGATGTAACGACTATCCCTGGCTGGATGCCTGGAACAAGCTACGTGAGTGATGTCGAAGTCAATTTCGGCACCGTTGACGCAGGTTTTAATGGAAATGTAGAATTAATTTTTGAGCCAGCCTACCCTACTGCCAATGATGGTTCAATGACTGACTTGGACACAGAATATACGAATACAGCTGAAGTAACCTATACTCGTCCGTTGGATGGAATGATGTTTACGGAAATGGCAAGTACGCCATTTTGTGTGGTGGATGGTTTATCTGCGCGAATTGACCCTGATAAAGATGTTGAAATTAATTATGTCACAACTCCTGATGGTGACCCAACGACGGGAAATCCATATTTTAAAGGTGCGCGAGTAAAATACACCTTGCATCTTGAAAATGATGGCTCAGATGCTAGTGGAGATGATCCTGAAATTACAGCAGACAGTTCTTTTACTATAATTTCTGACCCGATTGGGGCAGACCTTTTGCCTGCTCAAATGCTTTACGAAACAGGTTCATGGACAATCGTCAATAATACGTCAGACGAGCCTTGGGGCAACTCAGGCACGAACCCTTCTTTTGAATTAATCGATGATTTTAATGGTACTGGAAAAACATTATTGCGTTGGACGTTCACTGGTGAACTTGAACCAGGCGAAGAACTGGATATTTGTTTTAATGCTTTCATTCAAGACACTGTAGAAACTGGACGAATTGTAGAAAATAGTTTTGCTATGACATCTGCCACGGATATTTATTGCGATGAAGGAGTTTGCGAACCCGCGGGGACGAATCCAGAACTGAACAATTATTTTGGACAATCAAGTGATCCATCTGTTTTGATTCCAGGCATTTCTGAAATGTGTTTACAAACGATTGAATTAGAAGTAGCAGATTCTACATCCATGCCTGACCCTTTCAAAACGGTATTGTCAGCGGGTCCCTATGCCCCCACAGAGAGTGCGCCTGCGGAATTGGGTTTAGCAGAAGATGTGGTACAGTATGGAATTGGATTCTGTAATAACCAAATGGCAAATTTCACTTTGCCTGACCCAGTTTTAGTAGATTTGTTGCCAGAGGAATTAACGTATGTGCCAGGAAGCGTTACATTATTAAATAATACAACTGGTCTGCCGTTTGATTCAAACTTGGATGGCACTACCAATCCAACGTTTGAAGTCATTGATGATTTTAATGGAACGGGTAGACAATTGTTACGCTGGGTCTTTACTGGGGAAATTCCAATCAATGCCTGCGCAGAATATACTTTTGAAACGCTTATTAATCTAGGTGCTGGTGGTATGATACAAAATGAACCCTACATCAAAGCGGGTTTTAGACAATATGAATGTGTGAATGGAGAAGTGGCAGACGACTTGGACTATGATGGAAATGGTGAAACAGATGCCGATGGTGATGCGCTTTGTGAAGCTGCTAATACTGCTGACATTTTGATTCCTCAGATTATTTCAATGGGTGCCAACAAGTTGGTAAGAGGTACATTAGATGCTGAATTTCAAGAATCCAGCGGCGGTATGTTAGGTATTGGAAATACGCAACCAAACGATAGTGTATTTTACCAAATCAATGTTTTTAATCCAGGAAATGAAACCTTAACCGATGGAGTTATTGTGGACATTTTCCCTCATATCGGTGATGTTGGAGTTCAATTGAATACAACTGACAGAGACACAGAATGGGTGCCTTACTTGATTGCACCGATTACGCCCCCGTCTCCTACTATTGACGTTTTTTATAGTCAAAGTACCAATCCTTGCCGTCCAGAAATCGAACCAGTGGATGCAAGTGGTTGTGTTGATGATTGGAGTTTAACGCCGCCTGCCGACCTTTCGACAGTTAGAGCCGTGATGTTTGATTTTGCCAATGAAGACATCGAACCCGCAGAAGAATTTGTTTTTGATATCCTAATGTTCTCTCCGGATAGTGTATTAATGTCTCCAGGTATTGCATGGAATTCACTAGCACGAAATGCCAATGAAGTTCCTGCACAAGAACCTAATAAAGTTGGTATTCAAATTAGTGGTTACGATTTAGCGTTACGCAAAACATTGAAATCTGGACAAAACCAATACGTCTCTCCAGGTGATGACGTTGATTTTACCATCACAGTTATCAACCAGGGTACAGAGTCGGTACAGAATATCGTAGTAACCGATTATATTCCTGCGTTATTTACATTAAATGATAACGACTGGATGGCTTCAGGAAACAATGCCACCTACAATTTAACAAATATACTGGCACCTGATGACAGCATTTCAATTGACATTACATTGACCGTTGTTGCTACTGCACAAACGGGTGACTTGCTGGATAATTTTGCAGAAATTAGTGACTTTGAAGATCTTTTGGGCAATCATCCAAATGACTGGGACTCTACACCAGATACCGACGACGTAAATGATGCTGGTGGAACAATCGACAGCGACGCCGACGACGCAACTTTTGGAAATGGTACAGGTGCAACCCCTGATACAGACGCCACAACCGATGAAGATGATCACGATGGCGCACGCATTATTATTTGTCCTGCTTTTGAAAATACAGCCGATGACCAAGAAACTTGTACAAATAATTTGGCAGCATTAACAGATATTGTAGTGCCAACAAGTGCAGAAACAACCCAAGACGTGAAATTTACTTATTACACTTCCGCACAGTCTGGCAGCAATATGTATAATGGCGCAGGAACGGATTTATTGACCGTGAATCCCGTTGGTGGAAATGTTACGTTACCCGAAGCAAATATCCCGATAGCACTCGGCACATACTATATATATAGTGTACTTGAACCAGCCCCTGCGGATCCCAATTGCCGTCCTTTTGATTTGGTCATCGTGACCATTAATCCGCCAATTGCAGCCAATCCAATTATGGATACAGAAATCTGTCTAAATGATGACACCATGTTGACGGCTTCTGCAACGGGTGGAAATGGGAACTACGCCTATAACTGGAGTAATGGCGGAACAACTGCAACTATTACGGTGAGTCCAGCAACAACAACGACTTACACCGTAACGATTACCGATGATAGCAACAATTGTGAAGATATGACTTCTGTCACCGTGACAGTAAATCCATTGCCGACATTGACCATCAGTAATGACACCACCATTTGTAATGGCGACTCAAGAACGTTAGTAACAAGCGCAGCAGATGGGACACCAGGCTATGTTTTCAGTTGGGACAACGGTTTGGCAGATGGTGACATGCACACCGTTTCACCAATGACCACCACGACTTATAACGTGACCGTGACGGATACTAAAATGTGTACCGCTACCGATAATTCAACTGTTACAGTACCTACACCATTTGCCAATGCAGGCGAAGATGTGACGATTTGTGAATCTGACCAAACTACTTTGACGGCTTCGGGAGGCGTGAGTTACCTATGGAATACCATGGAAACGACGGCTTCGATTACCGTAAGTCCAACCACCACTACAACTTACATGGTAACCGTGACCAACTCGATTGGTTGTACTGAAGTCGATATGGTTGATGTAATTATTGGAGATTGCGATTTTCCGGATTACAATAATGCGGGGGCATTACCAACTTGTTCAGAACAGCCTTGTCATGCTATAAGTAGCGACCTTTATTTTGGTTTTGGCGTTACTGCAGAACCATCAACGAGTGGCGATGCCAACGCAGATTCAGATATGGATGATGGTATAAATTTCCCAACTAATTTATTTCCAAATGCCAATATCATTCTACCGGTAACCATTTTTAACAATTCAGGTTCAGATGCCTTTTTGACGGCTTGGATTGATTGGAATGGCGACGGTGACTTTGATGATACAGGTGAACAAATTGCGAATGAATCGTTCAATAACGCCATGTTTAATGGTACATTTACGACTAATTTACTGTTTACTGTACCTTCGGATGTTAACCAAACCACACCAATTGCTTCTCGATTTAGAGTAAGTACAGATATGTCAACTATTTCTTCTCCATGTAGAAATGTCTCTTGTGCACCTAATGGTGAAGTTGAGGATTATTTAATTCAATTGGGCTGTCCACCACCATTTTGCGCACCGGTGGAAGTGACGATTATTAGAGATTAACACTGTGTATAAAAATTCTTTTTATGCTTTTGAAAAATGGTTAAGGACATGGTGCAAGAATTAATTTGTACGATATATAATACACTGTTAAGTGAGTTTCTTTGAATTATGAGAAGCAAGAATACCGCAAGATTTTCGAGCTTCAAACACCTCACTCCCCCGCGCCTGCGGCGCGGGGCG
>CAYUNA010000260.1:0-6508 GCA_964445895.1 uncultured Saprospiraceae bacterium
GAAATAGGGTGTAAAAAATCAGGATTTCGTCGTAAAATAAAGTAAGCGTTACTTTGAAAGTAACGCTTACTTTATTTTACGACGAAATCCTGATTTTATTTTTTGTTAAAACAGTTCTAAATAAGCACAGTTAAGTACCGTGTAATAATTAACAACCACTCAAAACCCAAGAGGCTGATTATCAATCCATTACCTATCTATTTCAAATAGCATGCAATTTCACTCCATCCAGCATGAATTCTCTCTTTCTAATTATATTTTTGCTAACTATTTAACAATCATTAAAAAAAAATCATTCCCATTAAAAATATACGAAAAAAACAGTTACATTTGATTCCTTCTTTTTTGCAGGAAACTGCATTTTAATACGAATTTAAGGGAGTAGAACCTGTGGTACATCTTCTAATTAATTTCGTGTAAGGAAATAGGAAAATAATAACCTATTCCCTAAAAACAAATAATAATCTTTAGGAATGAGAAAATAGAGAACGACCTTTTCAGTCCTTCGGGCAGACGAAAATAATTTTCCATTTTAGAAAAAAATCACCTTCTAAGGATTGTTTAAAAAATAAGTTATAACAGAATTGAGCATTATGTCTGGGTACTTAGTTTAAGCTTTAGTTTTCTTTTCAATGAAGGAATATTATTAAGTGAATTTAAAAGGAAAGTAAACTCGAAAAAACTCAAGAAAGTAATAAGTTATTCTTTAAATAATCCTGAGGTTTCAATGATTTTTTTGAAAATCTAAAACAAAAAATGCGCTTCGTTAAATTGGCTGCTCATCTTCTTCCTCATCTCTTAGTGAAATGAATTCAATAACTTGAACCATTATGCTTGTTCTTTTTCCTTCTAAAAACCTTTAAAAATAAGTCCGTAACGCGGCTATGCACTGATTTTTAAACCTTTTTACAAGAAAAAATTACGGCGTATTCTGGCTCAACTTATTAAATTCATTTCACTTATTAACATTTTATCATCTATATCAATGAAAAAAAATTTACTCTTACTAAGTTTTCTCTTTTCTTTATCGACCTTATTTGCCCAGCCCATCAATGATGATTGTGGCGGTCTGATTGATTTAGGAACAGCACCGATTTGCCCAGCAGTATTAGATACTTTTACGAATGTTGGCGCGACCTCCTCTGTTACTGCTTCCAACCCCGCGTTTGAAGTCCCCGCTTGTTTTAATGGCGGCATTGTCGATAGAGATGTTTGGTTTATGTTCACCGTACCAACTGATGGTAGCCTGGTGGATATTCAAATTGACATTACTGGCGTAGATGGACCGAATGGATCCATTACCCAACCGCAAGTAGCCGTATATCGAGGCGACTGTTTGATTGATGAATTGCAGGAATTGGCTTGTGCAACTTCTGGTTTGGGAGAAAACGCAATTACCATTGATTTGGAAAGCTTAACACCAGGATTGGATTATTTTCTACGAATCAATGATTGGACTGCTTCCGCGACGCCGAATGAAGGTGATTTTGTGATTTGTATTGATGAGTTTGACCCATGTTTCAATTTGTGTGATGTGGAGAATACATCAGACAGTTCCGAAGGAAAACTATATGATTCGGGTGGACCCGACGGGGACTATATGAATAACGAAGACTGTACTTTTACAATTTGTCCTTCTGCTTTTCACCAATGTATTTTTATTGATGTCATAGACTATCAAATTGAAAGTGGTTTTGATAATTTAATTTTTTACGCTGGTGAAGATACCAATGCCCCGCAGATTTTCTCCTTGACAGGAACGGGTAGTAACTTTGGCGTACAAGCTTCGAGTGATTGTGTGACCATTCAATTTACCAGTGATGGTTCGGTGACTAATCCTGGATTTTTCTTAGAATGGTCGTCTTCGGCAGATACTTGTACAATTCCGCCAATTATCAGTTGTGACGAACCAATAGGTATTCCTTCGTTGCCTTATGTAGCGACCGATTTATCGACTTGTTTTGCTGGAAATACGGTTTCAAATGGCCCTTGTAATGAATTTTTCTTAAATGGAGAAGATTATATTTTCACTTATGATTCTCCTGGTGATGAATGTATTATGGTGGACATTTCGGGTTCGGCACAGCAGACAGGTGTTGCGATTTACAATGATTGTCCAAATGTAGCGACCGAATGTGTGGCATCTGCGGGAGGAGATTTTGGATTAGCTGACCCAACAATTAATGCCGCGTTTTTAGAGACAGCAGGCACTTATTATATTGTAGTGGCTAACGCCAATAACTGTACAGGTTTTGATATTAATGTTGAAACAGTGGATTGTCCGGTTGTGTTACCGCCTGCAGAGGATTGCGAAGATGCGCTTAGTATCAATGGTTGTGCCAATGCACCTGCTACGATTGCAGTTTCTCAAATGGCTTCTAATAATGTTGATTTTGCACAAGGCTGTTGGTCTGGTTCAGGTGCAGCATTTTTCACCTGGTTCATCTTTCAAGCACAAGCAGATGGAGAATTTGGTTTTTTGGCATCAGATAGCAATAATCCTGTCTTTTCAGATATTGATATCAACGTTTGGGGACCCTATACAGACGAGGATTTGGTATGTGGTGGTACGTTGACCGACGAACCTATTCGTAGTACTTGGTCAGGGCTGCCAGGTGTCACTGGTTTAATTAATATCAATCCTGAAACGGGTGCGGTCGTTGACGATACTTGTGAAGATGCTGGTGGTGATAAATTTGTGCAAACTATTCCAGTTACGACGGGTGAATGGTACGTCGTTTTGGTCAATGACTTTGGTGGAAGTATTGTAGATGGAGAAATTGATATGGATTTTTCTTTTACAGATGATGGGGTACTTGGCCCTGAGGGTGAATCCTTTAGTGTAAGTGCTGATACGACTGTATGTGTAGGAGAACCTGTGCAATTATTGGCAGAAGGTGGTACTTTGGTTCAATGGCTGGATAATCCGGCGTTGAGTTGTACCAACTGTCCTAACCCAATTGCAACCGTTACGGAAACCACCACTTTTGAAGTTGGTATTTTTGGGGCATGTAGCTCGGATACCCTTGAAGTGACTGTTAGTGCATTGACTGGTGCAGATATTGATTTTATGGTCAACATTACAGAATGTTCAGACACATCTATTATTCAAGTGACCGAAGTTATCACAGATAGTATGTTCATGATTAATTCTTTCGACTGGACATTAACGATTGATGGCACGACGTATACCTCTAATGAAGAAACGCCTACTTTTGAATTTACCGAAACAGGCATTGCTACGCTAACTCTTTTAGCCAGCAATATGAGTGGATGTAGTAGTGCGTCTACGCAAGAATTCACGATTGCACCAGAGGTTTTTGTCTTAGATTTAGGGGCAGACCAAACGCTGACTTGTGATGTTTTAAGCATTACTTTGGATGCAGGAGATGATTTTGAGAGTTATATTTGGAATACGACAGAAGAAACCAGCAATATCACCGTCACAGATCCTGGTGTATATTCCGTAACCGTGACTGATGCATGTGGGGTTACGCAAACTGATGAAGTCATCATCAATCAAGATGTCAACACTACTCCACCCAATCTTCCAGACGCCAGTATTTGTATTGGGGAATCATTTATGTATGATGCAGGAGATGATTTTGTGACTTATGAATGGTCGCCAATTGAAGGATTGAGTTGTACAGATTGTCCTGACCCGACTGCTACACCTACTGCAACAACAACTTACACGTTAACAGTAACGAATTCCGATGGTTGTGTAGGCATGGCAACCAGCACAATTACCGTTAATCCAACGGAAGCAACAGCCATTTCTCTCGAAACCTGTGAGGGTTCAACGGTAAATTTCAACGGAGTTGATTTAGACGCTGGTTCAGTAGTAGATTTTAATTTCGTATCCACTAATGGCTGCGATAGTATCGTAACTGTGACCGTGACTGGCTTACCAAATGTTGCTTCTACACTCAATTTAGCCGCTTGTGACGGTGAAACAGTTGAGTACAATGGTTCTATTTTAAATGGAGGCACAACAACTGATTTTGTCTTCCAGGCAGCCAACGGTTGTGATAGTACCGTAACCGTTAACGTGGCAGCGTTGCCTAATTTCACTTCTACAGTTGGTCTATCTGCTTGCGAAGGTCAGACCGTTGACTACAACGGTACTCCATTAGCAACGGGGACGATGACAGATTTCACTTTCGTAGCAGCAAATGGTTGTGATAGTGTTGTAACAGTGACCGTATCTCTGCTTCCTGTGTTTACTTCAACGCTTAATTTAGCAGCTTGTGAAGGAACAACTGTAGCTTACCAAGGTTCGGATTTGATGCCAGGCACAATGACAGATTTCACTTTCCCGGCAAATAATGGCTGTGATTCTATTGTAACGGTAGTTGTGGCGACTTTGCCAAACATTACAACGGCAGAAAGTAGAACAATCTGTGAAGGAGAAACCACTGATATTTTCGGAACACCGACTGTATTGGCCGGCGTTTATGATATGACATTTACTGCAACCAACGGTTGTGACAGTACGCATACGATTACCCTGACGGTTTTTGATGCTTTTGAAATCAATTTAACCATTATCGATAATAGGTGTTCTGGTGGTTTGGAAGGTACTGCAACAGCAACTCCAGCTGGAGGTCTTGCGCCTTATGTTTATGCTTGGAATACAGGTTCAAATAACCAAACCATTACAAATCTTGCAGCAGGAACTTACTCCGTTACCGTAACGGATAACAATGGATGTAGCACAACAGGTAACGTGGAAATAGAGCAACCATCAGCAATCGAAATTGTGACTTCTCAAATAAATGTAGGCTGTGAGGATCCAGGTTCTGCTAGCGCTTCCGCAACAGGTGGTACAGGTAATTTAACTTACGAATGGAGTACAGGCAGCACTTCGCCAATGATTGACAACTTGCTGGCAGGTGCTTACGACGTCACCGTTACTGATGAAAACGATTGTATGATGACAGAAACCGTCGTCATTACGGGAGCATTTGGTCCAGAAATCTCTATTGATATTGAGGCGTTGCCAACTATTGATAACCCAATGAGTGGCGAGTTATCTGTTAATATTAGTGGCGGAACTGCTCCGTTTTCTTTCACCTGGAACAATGGCGGAAGTACAGGCGTTCTGCAAAACTTAGGCTCTGGATTATACACCGTTACCGTTACAGATGCTAATGGTTGTACAGAAGAGGCTAGCGCAACTATCTTTGTGCCCGGCTGTATTATCGGTCAAATTTTTGACGATAAAAACAGAGACGGTTGTCAAATGTTGGGCGAATCAGGTATCAATAATATTGATTTAGAATTGACTGGAACAGATATTTTTGGAAATGATATTACATTAACAGCGACAACCAATAGCAACGGTATGTATATCTTCCCAGATATGCCTCCGGGTACTTTTGAGGTCGCTTACGTTGATTTGGATGCTGATGAATATGGCGTCTCACCGATGGATAGTTGCAATGACAATAAAGACAGTGATTTTAATGTCAACACACAAAGCTATTCTATTACGTTGGCAGAAGCGGAATGTCCAAACAACCTGGATGGTGGATTATTTGATCCATGCCTGAATGTATTGGATGCTGGAACGATTTGTTGCGACCAAGTACTTTGTGGTCCAGGTAATACTCCTGACCCAATTCTTTCGGTTACACCAGGCACTGGTGCGGGTGGTCCGATTGAATATATTTGGATGAGAAACACCAATGGCGCGCCGTTGGGTGGTGCTGGGTGGTTTCCAATTATGGGTACCAATAGTCCTAATTATTCTCCAGGCCCATTATTTGAAACGACCTTTTTTGCCCGTTGCGTTCGAGCAGTTGGTTGTGAAGATTGGTTAGAATCAAATATTGTAGAAATCACTGTGGAAGACGTTGCTGTAGCTGAAATTAGTGGTCCAGACCTCAACTGTGTTGGTGATATGGTCACTTATACTGCATTAGACAACGGCGCCGGTGCAACTTACGAATGGAATTTTGGAGGTCTTGCAACTCCATCGACAGCGACTGGTCAAACCGTCAACGTCACTTGGAATTATTTTACGACTGCCAATATTCAATTGACGGTAACTGTTGATGGTTGTACTTCGACAGATAATTTGTACGCAGCAATTTCAAATAGCACAATCATTTGTGGTAGTTCTTTGGTTGCTGAAATGTACGACTTGGAAAAACCTCAACCTAACGATACTGACAATCCAAGTTATACTATTTTATCCAATCCAATCCAGGATGTTTTGACGGTAAAATGGGATAAATTAGTAGTCGGTAAAGTGACCATGAAACTATATTCTATGGAAGGTCAGGAAATCAACACAGCAACCGCTAATGGTGAGACAATGGAACACCGCATCGAAACGACTGATTTGATGAATGGCTTGTATTTATTGCAGGTTCAGGATGAAAATGGGTCGAGAAAAACGTTGAAGGTATTTAAACAATAAAAACTTCAAATAGTAGGCTTTATTGTTTTAGTAAGGGTTTTCTCATAAAAAAATAAATTGGACTGGGTTGGCGCGGAGCGA
>CAYUNA010000261.1:0-1659 GCA_964445895.1 uncultured Saprospiraceae bacterium
TATCTTCAACAACATAAACTGATCTTCCAACTCCGTCGCCAACGCCTTCGCCTCCGCCAACCGGCCCTGCGACTGTGCATATAACCCTCGTTCATACAAATACTCAGAATCCATCAATCGCTCTTTTACCTGTGCTGCCTTCGATTTCGCACTCCGATAATCACGCATGCTCCGCAAAATGGATTCATACAAGTATTTTTTATCAGACGATAAGTTCGTTTTGAATTTTTTCTTCAACTTCACATCATCCCACTCCTCCAGGTCATTAATTGCCCGAAACAACTTCAAGTATTTAGCCCCTTCTTTCCCACTTTTATTGGCATCTATCGAAAAGTACCGCTTTTCCGACTTTGACATGGCTTTGATGAGCCGATATAAATCATCTTTTCCTTTCATGGTCTAAAATAAATCGTTTGTGTAGTTTAATTTTTTTGAAAATGGAAAATAAAATTACTCCAACAAACCGTTAATAAACTCAACGCTCTGTTAACAGATTGCAAAATTGATACATATTTCAAAAAAAATATATTTTTTTAAAGGGCTTAGGAATTTATTTTTTGGACACTTTTATATTTTTAAATTTATCTATTTAAAATTTTGTAAATCAGTTTTTTATGAATTTTTAAATCAAGATTTGAAGTCTAAAAAAATGTCGTTTTTACCCCTTAAAAACCTCTTAGAAACCTCAAAAATACACATTTTTTTGATTGCCCAGCCCTTGATGTGCCTGTATCTTTGCAGCGTCTTCAGTTCATGGGATTATAATTTGTTTCTGTTGGAGGGGATGCGGTCAAAATTCTAAACGACCTCCCTGTTTAAGTTTAGGACGCTTCCTCTCCAATATTTTAGAAACAATAGAAAAGTAGAGAAGAGGACAATAGTTAATTGAAATAATAGAATAATGTGAGAGGAGAGCTTTGAGTGTTAGGAGTAATAGTCTCCGAACTACATCCAACTGCTTAGTGTGCCATTAAAAATGTACAACGAGCAATTTGCAATGCGTAAAGATTGCCCCCTTCTCCTCTCATTATTTTTTTAAACAATCCCTGTTACTTATTACTGAGTACTTAGGGACAGATAAAGACTTATTGGGTGTTCTCATAGTGTGTGGGCTATCCCGAGGCTGGTTTCAGTCTTCGGGATAGTATTTTTTCTCACTCAGAATGCACTAAAAATTTAAGCACTAAAATAGTGCAAAAGACCAAAACAACACGACAAACACTAAACCTCATTAACCAAACTTCTCCTGATAAATGAATCAGGGCTTTTGCGGTCGGACATCATGACATTAAACAAACTTACTATTGTTGATTAACCTCAACATCCCTCGCATCATTAAAAAGATGTTTCGACCGCAAATTTTGAAAAAATAAAAACTTTGAACTAGCAAGTTGGTAATATTCAGTTTGCAGTCGGTAGCATGCAGTCTTCCCCCCGAAGCTAAATGTTACTGACTGCTTACTGAAACCCATCAACTTTTACTATAAAGATTTATTGGGTGTTCTCATAGTGTGTGGGCTATCCCGAGGCTGAATGCAGTCTTCGGGATAGTATTTTTTTCTACAGAGAATGCTTAAGGATTTGACATTAACCACCAAAGCCACAAGATTTATTGGGTGTTCTCATAGTGTGTGGGCTATCCCGAGGCTGAATGCAGTC
>CAYUNA010000261.1:1759-4683 GCA_964445895.1 uncultured Saprospiraceae bacterium
AAGATTTATTGGGTGTTCTCATAGTGTGTGGGCTATCCCGAGGCTGAATGCAGTCTTCGGGATAGTATTTTTTTCTACAGAGAATGCTTAAGGATTTGACATTAACCACCAAAGCCACAAGATTTATTGGGTGTTCTCATAGTGTGTGGGCTATCCCGACGTCAAATGCGACGTTCGGGATAGTATTTTTTTAGAACAAAACAAAAAAGCCTTTGACGCAATTAAGTGTCAAAGGCTTTTTTGTTTTTAAAAATTTAGCATTTATTACTAAAATACTACGTACGCTATATGAAAAAAACTAAGTTCAAAAACTTACTTCTTTACCAATTTTCGCGTCAATTGTTGACCATCCAAATCCATAGACAACAAGTACGTTCCAGTGGCAGCAATTGCAGATAAATCTAAAGGAATCGTCTGCTGACCGCTTGATAATGAATTAGTTACCGATGTGAATACTGCTTTTCCTGTCAAGTCATAAAGGGTAAATTCAGCACGCTCAACCGAAGTCGTCAATTCAAAATCAACCGTTACTAAATCAGAAAAAATAGAAGGATAAACGGTTACACCAGCTGTTGTGATTTCCTCAACGCTGTTAATGAAGAATTCCTCAATTTCCGTGGTTCCGTTTACATTGACTACCTCATATTTATCGTCAATTTTTTGCCAAACAATCGCTACGTATTCGTAATCCAAATTAGAAACCATTGGATTCTCAATGCCCGTCATGGTAAATTGATTTGGAAATTCATCATTTGCTGCAAAAGTGCTAATCAAAAATGGCAAACCAAAAGCATCATCAGAAAAAGAAACCCGAAGTACTCTTTCATGGTTGGCATCAGCGCCCTGTCCTTGTTGAAAATTAACCACATTGTCTTCCACTAAATAAACGCCTGTATAAAATTCACCTGTAGCGTTTTGGAAAAATTTAGTATTGGTATTCACCAGAATTTGCTCATTTTCTACATCCCAAAAAACTTCCAAACCAACGCCAACTGTTGGTTCCGTTTCGTAAGCAGCATCAACCATATCTTTAAGTTCAGTTAATTTTGCAGCAGAAGTAGAAGATGATGCAAAAATATCAGTTTCGCCCAGATAAAAACGAGGTTGTCCAATAGCGCCCCAGTTATTAGTGATAGCAACAGCAGTAGGATTGACTAAGTCACCACTGTGGTGCGCTGCAAAAAAGTAAGCTTTCTCTTCGTTTTGGTCAACAGCGTCGTG
Organism: uncultured Saprospiraceae bacterium; assembly: GCA_964445895.1. GTDB lineage: Bacteria > Bacteroidota > Bacteroidia > Chitinophagales > Saprospiraceae > CAYUNA01. The sequence goes on from CAYUNA010000261.1 coordinate 2,981, forward strand.
AAAAAAGCTCCAACCCCAGCCGCCGCAAGGAGGACACCAGGTTGCCGTTCTTTTGGTAATTAAGCTGCGTTGAATTGGCTCGACATCTTGTGCTTGCAAGCCAAATGAAAGTAAAATTAAGAATGTAAAAATTAAATTTTTCATGAATTTTAATTTAGTTGATTGATATTTTTTTAGTTGATTGATATTTTATAAATGAGATTGCGTGGCTTTAAATCTCCCCCTGCAAAAAAGGTTTTTAAAAGCTAAATAACCTCCAAACGCAGGCAACTGTTCGTCGAATCCGTCACTTTATATCGCTCATCTATCCGATATCCGACAATCCAACAGATTTCTCCTTGATTTTCCAGCAACCAGGTCGCTGATTTATCAAATTGAGAGAATTTATTATTGGAAAAAAAGTCTTGCAACTTCTGTCGTTTTCCCTTCATACCGAGCGGACAAAAGCTATCGCCTGCCTGCCATTTCCGTAGTTTTAATGGGAAATGTAGTTTTTCAACATCGAGAATCGCTATTTGGTTATTGGGCAAAAATTGGGTTGGTTTTTCTACTATTTTTATATTTAAAATATGGTGTGAAAGCTGTATTTGGTCGTCATTTTCAAAAATTAATACATGCTCAATATCTGTCGTTGTTTCTTTTTTTAAAATTAAAAACTCACGGTCAACGAGCAAACAGTAAGCATTGGCATAAAAACGTTTTCCCGAAAGGGTATCATTTTTTGAAAAATCGGTTGCTTTTAATATCTGTTCAACTTGTCGATTATTAAAATGATACGACTTCAAAATTTCAAATAAAACGGACATCGGGGCAGGGGAGTCTCGCAATTTTTGAATAGCAATATATAAGATTTCCCCATCCTTTTTTACAATGTCTTTTTTGATGCTTTGAATGGCAAAATCATACAACGCTTCAGTCTCTTGTAGTCTTAAAATATTAGCTTCTGCTGTTTTTTCAAAATTGGAATTCAGCTCTTTTAAAATAGGAATAACATGGTGTCGAATTTTATTTCGAGCATACTTATCCGTTGCATTGGAGGCATCTTCACGCCAGGTAATGCCTTCTTTTTTTGCAAAATTTTCAATCTCCTCTTTCGTTGCAAACAATAGTGGTCGGATAATCTTTTCTATTTTTGGCAAAATGCCATGCAAACCTCGAATGCCGCATCCTTTTGTGAAATTATAGAAAACGGTCTCCACACTATCATTCAAATGATGCGCTGTGGCGATGTAATCAAACTTATTTTCCGTTCTAATTTTTTCCAACCATTCATACCGCAAATCACGGGCCACGACTTGAATAGATTGCTTCCGTTTTTTGGAAGTTTCATTAGTTGCAAAATCAATGGAAAAGAAGGGGACAGCTAAATTTTGCGCCAGGTTTTTGACAAATGATTCATCTTCATCTGACGCATTTTTACGTAATTTAAAATTACAATGTGCAATACCAAACTGCAAGTTAGCTTGTTTGAAAAGATAACAAAGTGCGACTGAATCAATGCCTCCACTGACCGCCAGTAAGGTTTTTTGATTAGATTTAATTAGTTGATTATCAGTAATGTACGATGTGAAGGCATTTTTCATTTGCCATTTTTAGAAAGGTAAATTTAGCGTCATGTTTAAAGAAGGCGTTACGTTTAAAGTAAGCGTTACATCTAAAGTAAGCGTTACTTTCAAAGTAACGCTTACTTTAGATGTAACGCT
>CAYUNA010000261.1:4783-6508 GCA_964445895.1 uncultured Saprospiraceae bacterium
TTTAACTAATATTCAAACTCCATCTGTTCACTCGGAAAGCCAAACAAACATTCTTTCTTGATTAACTCTGCCACTTGTTTAGAAACCATATCTTCCCAACCTCCTTCATCTTTTTGTAAAAGGTCTAAAACATCGCTTGAAAAGATGTGGAGATTATCCTCATTATAGCTTGTTAAATCTTCAATTTGCTTATTGTCAAGAATGTGTTGGTATAAGAATTTTACACCTTCCGGAATTGGCAAATTTTTGGCGGTCATCAGTTCTTCGCTACCTTCTTGCAGCGACGGATAAACGTATAGGCGCACGTTTTTATTAAAGACATCGCCAAAGGCAGCTAACAACTGCCCGTCCATATTGTTATAATATTTCTCAGTAATCAAATCCAGCAGCTGTCGGACGCCAATGACCATTCCCAGTTTTGAGATTTTATAATCGGCTAAATATTTAATCAGACGCGTGTATTTTTCACAATTAGAAATAATAACCGTCTGGTTCAACGCTGCCAATAAGTCCGCTCGATCAAGAAAGTCTTTTTCGTCCAATTCACCCGTAGAACAGAGGTTGTCTAAGGTGATTTCGGTCATCAAAAAAGTCTTTTTGCTATCGACATCTTCTTCATTTCTAAATTGTTCATTAGCCGCACGAATCATATCTTGATTGACTAACGTTGCTGGTCTAAAGCTACCACGAACAATCAACACACTTTTTCGATATAAAAACTCACCTGCTTGTACATTTTGCTTATTAGGATTAAAAATAGCGACGTCTGTCAAGCCCATTTTAACCATCCAAAGACTAATCAAACGATTGTCTAAATTGGCAAAACGCGGTCCTGTCAATCGAATCATATCAATGGAAATCCGACCATCCAAACCGTCCATCAAACTCTCGATTAGTTCCTTCGGATTTTCAAAATAACGATAACAGCCATAGACCATATTAACGCCCAAAATACCAACGGCTTGTTGTTGCAATTGGTTACTTTTATCCTTCATTTTTACGTGCAAAACCAAGTCGTTAGGCTCTTCATCGGGAGCTAATTGAAACCGTAAACCCAACCATCCATCACCTTTGATTGTCCGTGAATAATTGACGGCAGAAACCGTATCTGCAAAGGCAAAAAGCGTTGCATCAGGTCGGTCATTGCGCAGTCGTCGCATCATCAGCTGATATTCATGGTCGAGCATTTTATACAAGCGACTCTCGCAGACATATCGCCCACTTGGTTCGGTACCATATACGTCGTCCGATACCAATTTGTCGTAAGCCGACATGGTTTTAGCAATCGTACCTGCTGCTGCACCGACTTGGAAAAAATATCTTGCCACCTCTTGCCCTGCACCAATTTCTGCAAATGCACCATACACTTGTGGGTCCAAGTTGATTTCTAAAGTCTTCTGGTCTGTTTCTAACGCTTTTCTCATATCTATTTGAGTTGGATTTTAAAAGAAGGGCTGCAAATATTTTTCCGAAATTGGAAATAAGTAGGTGACGTTATTTATGTTGATAATAAAAACAGAGGATAAATTTTCTCTAATTTGGCTTTGAAAACCGCGAATAGCCTTAGCTCTTCAAGGCTTTTCAAAGTGAAATTAGAGGAGATTTTGCCCTGTTTTTATAGCAAGATAAATAGCGACACCTACTTAAGTGCTTGGACAGAAATAACTTATACAATTTATGACGACATCTTTTTGGATTTTACTTCGTTATTTTTATCAGCAATAG
>CAYUNA010000262.1:0-6492 GCA_964445895.1 uncultured Saprospiraceae bacterium
CTTTTACACACTGTAATCAGGAATCTCTTCTAAAAACACATAAGACTTCTCTTGATAATCCATTTTACAACAGTAATTCATCAGTCCATTCGTAATCAATAAATAATCAACTTGCAATGGCAAATTATACACAGCTATCTGCCGCGCCACCGCTTGTGTCAATTCTACTTCTGGAGCTTTGCATTCCACCAACAAAAATGGCTGCATTGCTTGCGAAAACACCAATAAATCACAACGTTTTCGCCGTTCTTGTACCCGCAATTCTCGTTCAATTGAAAGTCGATTTGGATTGTATTTTTTGACTTGAATTAAATATTGTACCATCAATTGCCGCACCATTTCCTCTGGGCCAATTACCAAGTATTTTTTACGAATAGGGTCAAAAATCAATCGTTGATTCCCTTCTTTTTTAAAAATCAAGTTCTTCGAAAATTGTAATAAATCCAGTTCAAACATTGGAAACGGTTGGTGGTAAATGGCTAACGGTAAAAATTTGTATCGTGCATTTTACCGTCAGCCATCTGTTTTCTACTATTTTTATTTTAGCTTTATTTTCCCGATGCGGAAGATGTTGGAGTTGGCAGAATCCTGTGCAACAATGATAAGACCGTCTTCGACAGACAACCCAATATCACCACGCATGCTAACCATTAATTCCGATTTTTCGTGCATAGCACTTAGCGGCAAGCCGTATTTTTTACGTTCAAATCGCTTGCGTCCATTTGATTGAATCACTTCTAAAAAGGTAGGATTAAAGGTAGAACTACCAAATAAATCTTTTTTATAACTCAAAGAATCTATGTCCGAATCCTGCCAATTGGAATATGGTAAAACCATTTCGGTGTTGTTCCAAAGTAAATATAAATTATCATCATTAAACCAAGGCAAAACTGAACCAAATTTAGATTTTTCAATTTGCCCACTTTCCTTTTGATATTTTTCTAACTTAGTAATTCGTTGCAATAAGCCATCTTCATTTAACCAAAATACAAAGGCATTGCCAAACTCAAAGCTATTGTTGCTAACGATACCGTTTTTGGATTCTAAATTGCTCAACGAAGTTTTAAACAACTCTGAAAGCACCAAAAACTGTCCATCAGAACGCTCATACACATCAATTAATTGAACGCCATTTTCAATATTATCTTTATATTCATAGACTAAGTCCAAATTAAAATTCTCCTTGTTTGTGCCTTGCATTTCCAAGGTTTCTTGATTTAAAATGCCAGTTCCATCCGCCGATAATTTTACGAAAATAATACCGTAAACAAAGTTAGCCACCGTTTTTTCTTCCTCATAAATCCCAATTGCTACAGGTTCACCCTTTTGATTAAAACTGGCTTTAATCCCCATAATACTTTTCTCGCCAATAGTCAATTTATGTCCTGTCAACCGACCATTTTTAGGCAATGAAAAAAAGAATAAACCTTTCTCTTTTTTTTCATCCAAATCTTTGAAAAAGCAAACATCTCCATTGTCGTTTACTGCAATGGAATGATTTGGATTTTTTGCGCTGTTGTTATCAAACTTGACATCTTTTTTTACAATCTCTTTCCAAGTTCCAGTTTCAAAAACCTGAATCAAGGCTAATTCTGGCAACTTTTTATCATAAGACTTTTCACTAAAGACAAGAAATTTAGATTTATCTGGTGAGATTGCAGTTTTAAATTGACCGATATTGTTGTCTTTGGTCGCATAAATAGTTGCAAGTGTTTCTTTTCGAATCGTTGGTTCACCATTGCTTTTTAATTCAACAATTTGGAGCTTATGCTCAAACGAATTTTTAATCCAACTTTCGTACAAAAGATACATCTTGTCGCCAATAAAAACGTAATCATAAATGGAACGAGAAGAACCATCTGAACCACGATTAAACGCCATCTTGGTAGAACGCGTTTTTTTAAATTCTGAATTGAATTGGTACCAATAATCAACTTCTCCTTCGTCACGCAGTTCTTGTACCGCCAAATAGTTGCCTTTCTCATCTATCGTTAATGGAATGGGCAAATTAGCATCGTCAAAAATCGTCAAAGAAACAGATTCTCCCCATTGAAAAGTGGGTTCAGCTTGTGAAAAAAGGTTCTGGTTGCTGCCAAAAATTAATAAAAATATTGGCAAGACTGCAAATTGTAAATGTCTATTCACGTCGTGTTTGTTTTTAAATTTTAATATAAAATCCTCTTCTGAAAACGTTGTTGTTTCGCAGGTTTCATGGATGAGATTTGAGCGGCTTTAAACTCACTCAACCTCATGCATAAAGCCTAAAGAATCATAGTCGTTTGATTACTAATGGCTAGCGATTAAAGTTGGCAAAGTTTTGAAATATACAAAAGGGGAGTATCCAATAAATGATTTAATCGTGGTCATTAACCATTAAGTATAGTGGTGAGTAGTGGCGAAGATATACTTTCCTTTGAAAATATGCTACTTTTTTTAAAATCTTTCTCCTTAAATACTCAAAAACCCTTAGGTATTGCCGCTATTAACCGCTGCGTATAAGTTGTTTTGGGATTGGTATAAATTTGGTCTGCCGCGCCAATTTCCTCAATCTTTCCTTGATTCATGACCACCATTCTATCACTAATAAAACGAACGACAGACAAATCATGGGAAATAAAAATATAACTCAAATTGTGTCGTTCCCGCAGGTCTATCAGCAAGTTCAAAATCTGCGCTTGAATCGAGACATCTAACGCTGAAACGCATTCATCACAAATAATAAATTTAGGGTTGACCGCTAAGGCACGAGCAATACAAATCCGTTGTCGTTGTCCACCCGAAAATTCATGTGGCAAGCGGTAATAATGCTCCCTTTTTAGCTGCACAGTCTCCAATAACTCCATCGTCTTTTCTTTGCGCAACTGACTGGTTTTGTACAGATTATGCACTTTCATTGGCTCGGCAATTGCTTCGCCGATACTCATGCGTGGATTGAGGGAAGAGTAAGGGTCTTGGAAAATAATTTGTAAATCTTTTCGTACTGACCGCATCTCTTTTTCATTCAAATCCATCAAATTTTTACCCTGAAAAATCACATCTCCTGATTGCGCTTCAATTAGTCGCAAAATGGTCCGTCCCAGCGTTGTTTTCCCACAACCTGATTCACCAACCAAGCCCAGCGTCTCTCCTGGGAAGACTTCAAAACTCACATCATCTACCGCCTTCACCACGCTTTTTGTTCGTTTGAAAAAACCGCTACTTTTAGAAAAATAAGTCTGTAAATTTTTAACCTCCAAAATAGGCGATTGACGCTGTAGTTTTATCAATCTTTCTTGAATATCGCTTTGGGAAATACGTTGTTTAGTCAGCACACTTTTTAAGGAAGTTACCGTTTCCTGAATTTGCCAACCACCTGAGTCCGTCTCTTCAATTTTCATAAAATCATTAGCAACAGGCAGCTTTTTCAAACGACCTGTTAGCGGCGGTCGGCAAGCAATTAAACTTTTGGTGTAAGGATGTTTGGGATGATTAAAAATTTCTTGTACCGTTCCTTCCTCCACGATTTTTCCACGAAACATGACCAGTACCCGGTCAGCAATTTCAGCAACAACACCTAAATCATGGGTGATAAACAAAATCCCGGCATCCAGGTCATTTTTTAAGTTATTGACCAAATCCAGAATCGTTTTTTGTACCGTCACATCCAACGCGGTCGTTGGTTCATCGGCTAGCAAAATGGAAGGATTATTCGAAAGGGCCATCGCAATCATGACCCGTTGCTTTTGTCCACCCGATAGTTCGTGAGGATAGGCATTAAAAATACGCTCAGGGTCTGGTAATTTGACCTTCTCAAACAAGGCTAATGTCTGATTTTCTGCTTCCTTTTTAGTAATGTTTTGATGAATGCGTATAGCTTCTACCACTTGATTTCCACAGCGAAAAACAGGGTTTAAAGAGGTCATTGGCTCTTGAAAAATCATCGCCAAATCATTACCGCGATATTCATGAATTTTATTTTTTGGAACATTTAAAAGATTAATCTCCTCACCATTTTTATTAAAAAAAATCTCTCCTTCAACAACTTCCCCTGGACTTTTTACCAACTGCATAATAGAGAGGGCTGTCACTGATTTTCCAGAACCCGATTCTCCAACAATACCAACTGTTTCACCTTTTTTCAAAGAAAAACTAATACCGTTCACCGCGTGAACTATGCCTTTCTCTGTATGAAAAACCGTTTTTAAATTGTTGACAGTAAGTAGGTTGTTGGACATTTTTATTTTAATAATTGTTCAAAATAATCCTCAAAATGAAGGCATAGGTACAAAGATTGCAATATTTTACCCAATTGTCTAAGTATTTTATTTCTAATTTTGCGTTCCTTAAGTATTTGCAAAGCTCTAAATTAAAATCAACTAAAAATTTTTGAAGCAGTTTTAATCAAAACCTAATTAATAATGAAGTATATTTTTATAAGTATTGCCCTTCTAATCGCGATGAGTATACAAGCTCAGGATTCTTTAAATATGTCTCTCCTCTACAGATATGACCCTGATACGATTCCAACTAATGGCAGTCGAGAATTTAATGAATGTTTCGGTTATGTGACGTTGGAAGGAGAAGAAATTGCGATTTTGGGGTCATCAGGTCGCGTCCATTTTTTTGATGTTACTGACCCGGCAAATACTTATGAGATTGCATGGTTTACGGGCGGTAGTATCACGACCTGGAGGGATATGAAAACCTACAAAGACCATGTTTATTCAGTATGTGATGCTTGTACTGAAGGATTGATGATTTTCGATATGGAGGATGCGCCCAATTCAGTTACGTTATCCAACCAAACTACAGCGTTTTTTGGTCGTTCCCATAATATTTTCATCGATGAATGTCCCGGACGATTGTACAGTATGGGAACGGACTCGTTAAGCGGTGGATTGGTGGTGTTAGATATTGAGACAGACCCGGATAATCCAATTTTATTAAAAAACATGACCTTGCCAGGTGGCTATGTTCACGATATGTATATCAAAGACAATTTGGCGTTTTGCAATCATGGCGGCAATGGTATGTATGCTTATGATTTTACTGATTTAGATAACCCTATTTTGCTAGGAACGCTGACTGATTATCCGCAAAGTGGCTACAATCACAGCTCTTGGGTCAATTATGAGGGCAACACCTTGGTGCTTTGCGATGAAACGCACAATCGGGGCGTAAAGACCGTAAATATTGAGGATGCATCGAATATGTACGTGGAACAAGTTTTCCGTTCGACACTACTCGCGCCTGCTGATACAGCAAGTATTGCACACAATCCTCTGGTGCGTGGAAATATCGCTTTTTTGTCTTATTATCACGATGGAGTGGCGGCTTATGACATTTCAGACCCTACAGATGTACAAAAAGTAGCATATTACGATACGGAGCCGAACAATACCTCTTATGGAGGATTTACAGGTTGTTGGGGAGTATATCCATTCTTACCTTCAGGAAATATTTTGGCGTCTGATATGACGCGCGGGTTGCATGTTTTGTCCTTGGAAAACCTGGATTTAGCACCTTCTAATATTACGTTTCCTCCTTTTGCAGCAATTGACGTTTTTGGCAATACGAACTTATGTGAAGGCGACTCATTGATACTTCGTGCAGATGCCGAAGCAGACACTTATACGTGGACAAATAATGGAGATATAGTGGGCACAGCAGACTCTCTGGTTGTTTATGAGTCAGGGAATTACTCGCTTTGTGTAGCCAATTGTTTGTATTCAAATTGTGCCCTATCGGATGTGGAAGTGACCGTTAGTCCATATCCTGATGTGACCGTAAGTATAGATGGTGAAACAACCTTTTGTAAAGGAGAATCAACTGTTTTAAGTGTTCCTGAAGGAGCAGAAGTTTATACTTGGTTTTTAAACAATGTGGATGTGGTTAGCACAGAGAATTCTGTGGAAGTGACAGAATCAGGAACTTATCATATAGAAGCTAGTAATGATGGCTGTCTGCAAGGGGGCGGCGGTACAGAAATTACTGTTATTGAAATCGATGTTTTTCCCTTAGACCTTGTAGATAATACTCTAAGTTCTATTGAAGCGGCCACATACCAATGGTATTTCAATGATGAACCAATCCCTGGAGCAACTAATCAGGATTATGAAGTAACAGAAAGTGGAGAATATTTTGTTGAAATTACTGATGATAATGGCTGTACTGGTTTTTCTGATAAAACAAATGTCATTATTAGTAAAACCAACCAAATTGCTATTTTAAATGAATTTTCAGTTTATCCAAATCCAACGTCAGCTACCTTATTTATTAAAATGAATAGCAGCGAGCGTGGTGATTTTAGCTTTTCGTTACAAACTATTGATGGCAAAATGTTGTCTGTTTTGGAAAAAGAAATCACGGGTGAGGCAGTCATTGATATGGATTTGACAGCGTTTCCAGCGGGCGTTTATTTATTGAAAGTTAAACACGGTGAAGATGTTTTGATAAAAAGGATTACGAAGGATTAAGAATACAAAAGTTTGAAATCAAAATACAAAAGTTTTA
>CAYUNA010000263.1:0-6472 GCA_964445895.1 uncultured Saprospiraceae bacterium
TTTTATGATTTGTCTTAAAAACACACTTATGTGACGTAATAAAATTAAATTATTTTTAATTACCATTCAATATTCTCTTCTTTTTCGACATACTTCCCCCACCCCACCAAAAAATCATCGTCTATGATGTTGTTAACTTTCATTCATTTATCTATTAGAAAAATAGAATTCCTAAATTTGATTTAATCTTAAAAAAAAGCAAGATAAGCAACGTTTTGCTAAGTCAAAGGCTCTTATAAGAAAAACAAATACTATTTTTTTTCATTAAAGAAGCCTTTAAAAATCACAATTAAACTGACGAATAACATCTAAAAATCTATAAATCAAATACTTAAACAAATCATAAATAAAATATAAATGTACAATACCCCATTTTTGTATAAACAAAAACTTAAACATCTATATATCTTTGCAATAACAAAAAAACATTATCTCATAATCTATCTAAATCCACCTACTTATGAATGATACTGCTAACATGGACTTTTTAAGAAATTTTCCACTTTTTGACTGCCTAAACAAAGAAGATTTTGATTTAATGGAAACGATGGTTGAATCTCACACCAAACCAAAATATTCTTTCCTTTATCTATCCGATGAAGAATCTGATGCTATCTACTTTTTGTCGAAAGGTATCATCAAGACAGGTACACACTCTGATGATGGACGCGAGGTTATTAAATCTATTCTCCACCCTATTTCGATGTTTGGTGAATTGGGTCTGGTCGGTGAACAAAAAAGAACGGAATTTGCACGAGCGATGAATCAAGAAGTGAAATATTGTACCATTAAGGTTAAGGATTTTAAACGATTAATGTTCAGAAATCACGAGTTGTCAATGAAGATTATGCAAATTGTAGGCAATCGGCTTATGAAAGCAGAAACTCGCTTAGAAGCTTTGATTTTTAAAGATGCACGAGCGCGAATTATTGATTTCCTAAAAGATAGTGTCATTCGGAGAGGTCGGAAAGTGGGTTATGAAATGTTGCTAAAACACTGCTTGACACAGCAAGACATTGCTAATATCACAGGAACTTCTCGTCAAACCGTAACGTCGGTATTGAATGAACTGCGGAAAGAAAATTTAATATACTTCAATCGCAGAACGATTTTGATTAGAGATATGGAGCGATTGGTTTAAGTACTAACTGATATTACGCACCTGTAGGATTCTCAAAGGATAAGCTAAAGAGTTTCGCTACGAAATATTACTTGACCCGACAAAAAATAAAAATCACTATATGAGGATTAGCAGAACTAAAAATACAGTTCACTATCTAATTTTTGTCCGTCCGCACCACGGGATTTCTAGTTATAGAGGCAATCATTTTGATTTTTTGCTAAAAAATCAAAATGATTGCCTCTGAAAAAAAATCCGTGGTGCAGGCGGACAGAGCATCGCTATTGAACTTGCAAAAAATATGGTTTTGCATCAAAAAAGGTGTCGTCAGAAAAAATCTAACGACACCTTTTTATTATGTATAAGATGAACATCAAGAGGCTCTCGCCAATTCTATATACTACATTAATCTTTAGTTCTCCGTCAATCCACGCTCAATTTCCTCCATAAACACATAATCAATTGATTCTGCAACGGTTGGAACGATACTCAAAACGGTATCTAATCGAGATATTTCAATTAATTTCTTCACTGCATCGTGCTTGATTCCTGTTAAAACGAACGAACCGCCGTTTTTCCAAAGACGATTGGCTGTCAAAATGGCACTCAAACCTGACGAATCTACATAATGTACTTCCGACAAATCAAGAATCAAATTTGGGACACCTTCGTTGGACATCAACACAAATTCTGACTTCAAATCGGGTGCAACGATGGCATTTAAGTTTTCTTCTTGCAAGCTAATTACCGTGTACTTCTCTTGCTTATCTACGCTATATTTCATATAAAAAGTATATTTTAATAATTGTTTTGGATTTAAAATTGGGACTTTATAATTCTATTTATGTTGCGGCAAAAATAACACAAAGTCTGATAATTTTATGTATTCCTTTTTCAGAATTTAGTTAAATTTCATTAAAATCGCTTAAACGCTCACTATCAGTCATTTATAAACACTTTTTTTTATATAAATCGCATTTTTTTATCTAAAAAACAGCAATTCAAGCTTCATTTTAATATTTCCTTAATGGAAAAAAGCAAAATTATAGCTTAATTTATGTACTTCAAAAATGGAGTTTTAAAACATTTTTTGTAGTTACCTTGTTAAAGAAAGAACTTTTGAAAAGAAAAACAAACTAAGTTTTGGTAGCTTATTCACTTTTTTTTCAAAATTATTTTCAGCTAACAAAAAAGCCAAAATTATAATTTTTCTATTCTCAAAAACGAGATTTTTAAGAAATGCGTTTTTGAGATAAAAATTTTATAAAAAAAGCAAATCATTCAAAATCAATTATTTAGCTGGCACTATTTTTTCGGCATTAAAGGTATAAACGATTTTTAAAGAAAAGAATACGGTTGCGCGACAAAATTACCGATTTGCTATTTATATGGCATTTTTCGGAAACGTGGAAAACTTTTTTATCAACATCGTTTGTTTACTTGAAAATTTAGTACTAATATTGGCTTTGTTACTGATACTAATTCAAAAGTGTAAGACCTTATTACTCTATTTTGTTGGGTTATTCAATCTAATCATGAAATATAGTATAATAAGCAGCTTCACTTTTTATTCACAAAACCTGAAGCATTTACCATCATGAACAATAAGAAATTTTCGAAAAAGGTAAAAAATGTTATCAACGAAAGCAAAAATGAAGCGGTTCGATTGGGTCAAGACTATATCGGAACGGAACATTTACTGCTAGGGTTGATGCTGGAGTCCCAGAGTCTTGCCATGAGGGTATTATCTTCATTGGACGTGGATTATGGTGAGCTAAAGCGAGTCATTGAGGAGTCCATTCAGCGACGTCCCGTGACAACGACCGACAATTCAGTCGGCAACCTTCCCCTGAATCGACAGGCAGAGAAGGTTTTAAAAGTAACTTTTTTGGAAGCTAAGGCATTGAAGAATGACGAGATATCGCCGGAGCATTTGATGCTTTCTATTTTGAAGCACAAAGACAATCCTGCTTCCAAAATTCTAAATCAATTTGACGTGGATTATGATATTTATAAGGCGGAATTGGAATATGTTCGCTCTGACAACGACTTCGTTTCAGGGTTTGAAGCAGAAGCAGCGACGCCGTCACAAGATCCAGATGACTTCGATAATGAAGGCGAACAGCAAAAAAATTATCAACAACAAAAACGGCAGCAGCAAAAATCGCGAACGCCAGTTTTAGATAATTTTGGACGCGACATTACGAAGTTAGCAGAGGAAAACAAACTTGACCCAATTATTGGGCGAGAGACTGAAATTGAACGAGTTTCACAAATTTTAAGTCGTCGAAAAAAGAACAATCCAATCCTAATTGGAGAACCTGGTGTTGGTAAAACGGCAATCGTTGAGGGTTTGGCATTGCGAATTCACCAGAAAAAAGTTTCACGGACACTATATAATAAGCGTCTTGTGATGTTAGATTTGGCGGCACTCGTGGCTGGTACGAAATACCGAGGTCAGTTTGAGGAACGGATGAAAGCCATTATGAATGAATTAGAAAAATCGCGTGATGTGATTTTATTCATTGATGAAATTCATACGATTGTAGGTGCAGGCGGTGCGACAGGATCATTGGATGCGAGTAATATTTTCAAACCTGCTTTGGCACGGGGAGAATTGCAATGTATCGGTGCTTCGACTTTGGATGAGTACCGTCAGCACATTGAAAAAGATGGTGCATTGGATCGTCGTTTCCAGAAGGTTTTGGTGGAGCCACCAAGTCCAGAGGAAGCTGTTCACATTTTGCATAATATTAAAGAAAAATACGAAGATTTTCACAATGTCAATTACTCTGACGAGGCAATTGAAGGTTGTGTAAAAATGAGTGACAGATATATTAGTGACCGATTTTTGCCAGATAAGGCAATTGACGTTTTGGATGAAGTTGGCGCGCGTGTTCACTTGAAAAATATCACCGTACCAAAGCATATTGAAGAATATGAGGCACGAATTGAGGAAATCAAAGAGTTGAAAAACTCTGCGGTAAAAAATCAGCAATACGAGAAAGCAGCAGATTTGCGAGACGATGAATCAAAATTGATGCGTCAACTGGAATTTGCAAAAATGCAGTGGGAAGAAGATAGTAAAACCAAACGCTACCCTGTCAATGAAGAAGATATTGCAGAAGTCGTAGCAATGATGACAGGTATTCCAGTACAACGAGTGGCGGAAAGCGAAAATAAGAAACTCGTTAAAATGTCGGAAGACATGCAAGCGATGATTGTAGGTCAAGACCCTGCAATTTTGAAAATCACGAAAGCAATTCAGCGAAATCGCGTAGGCTTGAAAGACCCAAGCAAGCCGATTGGCTCGTTTATTTTCCTCGGACCGACGGGAGTTGGTAAAACGGAATTGGCAAAGTCATTGGCGCGGTATATGTTTGACTCAGAAGATGCCTTGGTGCGAATTGATATGAGTGAATATATGGAAAAATTCAGCGTTAGTCGTCTTATAGGTGCACCTCCGGGCTATGTGGGTTATGAGGAAGGTGGACAATTGACCGAAAAAGTTCGGCGAAAGCCTTACTCTGTCGTTCTTTTGGATGAGATTGAAAAAGCGCACCCAGATGTTTACAACATTTTATTACAGGTGTTAGATGATGGTCAATTGACAGATGGAATGGGTCGTAAAGTCGATTTCAAAAACACATTGATTATCATGACTTCTAATATTGGAGTTCGTCAATTGAAGGACTTTGGTCAAGGCGTTGGTTTTGCAACAAAGGCTCGAAAAGACGCGGCGAATGATACCACAAAAGGAATTATTGGTGACGCCTTGAAAAAGACTTTTGCGCCAGAATTCTTGAATAGAATTGACGATGTTGTCATTTTCAATAGCTTGGAAAAAGAAGATATTTTCAAAATCATCGACATTACGTTGAAAGATTTGTACAAGCGATTGACTGATATGAATTTCCAATTGGAATTGTCTGACAAAGCGAAGGATTTTGTGGCAGAAAAAGGTTTCGATCCACAATTTGGCGCACGTCCGTTGAATAGAGCTATTCAAAAATACATTGAAGATCCATTGGCGGAGTTCATTTTGAATAAAACACCAGCAGAAGGTAGCGTCTTGGAAGCAGTAATGAATGATGATGAAGACGGTTTGAAAATTACATTGAAAAATGCAGTAAAAACAACAGAAGGTTAATTACTTTTTGCATATTGAATAGCATTTTTTAGAATATAAAAGGTCAATCGGTACTTTTTTTAATAAAAAATAGTGTGGATTGACCTTTTTTTATAGCTTTGGCGAAAATTGGCATATCGGTATCTTAACGTATCGATTTATTAGTTTAGTTTTCTATCAAAATCGAGAAGATTATTTGAAATTTTCCTGATTATCGGGAACTTTTTTTCAACAATTCGCTTTTTATTAAGTGTAACCTTATTTAAAATACTTTAATAAGTAACTTTATTTGGCACTGTGCGCCGTGAATCGTGCGCTATCTGCCGTAACAAAAACATTTTCATTTGGCAAAGAGACCACGTAGAAATCACAACAGAAGAGAAGATTCTAGATTACAGTTTAGAATCAATGGATTTATTAGAGTACCAGAAATTCGTTTAGTCGGAGACAATCTCGACCAAATCAGCGAAGTAGCGGGTAAGGAAATTGCTCCAGGTATTTACCCAACTCGTCAAGCACAACAGTGGGCGAATAAAATGGAGTTGGATTTGGTAGAAATTTCACCAAAGGCAGCCCCACCCGTTTGTAAAATTATTGGTTATCAAAAATTCCTTTACGATAAAAAGAAAAAGGAAAAAGAGTTGAAAGCCAAGCAAATTAAAACCGTTGTTAAAGAAATTCGGTTTGGTCCGAATACAGATGATCACGATTTTGATTTTAAATTACGGCACGCCCGAAAATTTTTGGAAGAAGGCTCAAAAGTTAAAGCTTATGTGCATTTTCGTGGTCGAACCATTGTTTTTAAAGAACGTGGAGAGTTGTTATTATTGAAATTTTTGAACGAATTAGAAGACTTAGGTGCTGCGGAAGCATTGCCGAAGATGGAAGGTCGTCGAATGATTGTAATGGTGCAACCGAAAAAGACGGGGAAAGGCGGAAAAAAATAATAGATAGTGATTAAAAGTTAATTTTTAGTGGCAATGTTACTGAATTAACTTTTGTTAAAATAATATGGAAGTCAATCGCTTCCTACACTAAAGGTCGTTTAAATCAGTAGATTTAAACGACCTTTTTTTATTAAGGAACGCGAACTCAAAAACCGAAGTTTATTTAATTCGCGTGCCTTAGTAGTAAGTACAGTGTAACAAAAGTTTCTTTGGTTTTTAAGGAGGGGAGAAAATTGCAAATTTTCGACCTCCAATAAAAACAATGCGCGTTGCCTG
>CAYUNA010000264.1:0-6439 GCA_964445895.1 uncultured Saprospiraceae bacterium
TCTTTATCATAAAGTAATTGACAAAATATCTACTTCTTTTTATTTCCTTTGTTCCCTCTATTTCTAACTCGTGGATGATTCCATTCTTCTTTTTGGGCAAATTCTACAATGAATTTCATAAAGCCCATGATTGCCATAAACACAACATATACTACCGCTAAAACGATAAAAATCCACTTATAATAACCTGCATCTTCCAACGAAACACCCGATAATAGCCATGCGACTAATCCTGATATGGCAACTAAAGCTCCAAAACTTAACATGGATTGTCGATAGTAAATCTCCATATTTTTGGAGGACAAACTAATAACTGAATTGAAAATCACAAAAAACATCACAAAAGTCGCCGCCAACAGCCAGGCAAAAGTGGTTTCCATCTCTACCCCGGCAAATTCTACCAATTTTGCTAAAATCATACAAGCCAGACTAATGCCCAGAACAACGGCACTTTGTATATAAGGACTATAGGATTTGGCGTAAAAAGACTGGTCGGAATTGAGCATAATGGAAGTGTTTTGTCAAACGAATAATTTATCTGGCAGTAGAACAGTAAGGTGGGAAAATGGTTTAATTGGTCTTAAGTCTTTGGTAACGCCCCATTGTGTTTGCACCAAAGATTTAAGAGCATGTTTAAAATTTTACCGAACTGATAATCAATAGTTTATGGTTCTGACAATAAATTAGCAAAGGAATATATCGAGATACATGACTGCGCTAATTTGAAGTCAGGTTCATAAAATATTGGTTATCAGGAGAGTAAAATTTAAACATGCTCTAAGACCAATTAGAAACGCGAAATAAAAACTACACTACAACTTCTCCAAAGAGGTCATAATCCTCCGCGCCTGTAATTTTTACCATCGCAAAGTCACCGAGTCGCGCATAGCTTTTACTGGCATCTACCAACACTTCATTATCTACCTCCGGGGAGTCTGCTTCGGTACGGCCAACATAAAACTGTCCTTCTTTTCTATCAAAAAGTACTTTGAGTGTTTGCCCTATTTTTGCCTGATTTTTTTCATTAGAAATCTCTTGCTGAATCTCCATGATAATACTTGCCCGTTCTGCTTTTACCTCAGCAGGCACATTGTCTTCCAGGTTATGGGCTCGCGTATTTTCCTCATGCGAATATTGGAAGACCCCTACCCTTTCAAAACGCATTTCGCGCACAAAATCACACATTTCTTCAAATTCTTCCTCCGTTTCTCCTGGAAACCCAACCAATAAAGTTGTCCGAATGGCGATGCCAGGCACTCGTTTTCGAGCTTCATTCACCAATTCTGTTGTCTCTTTTCGAGTAATCTGCCGACGCATTCGTTCCAGCACCGTATCGCTCGCATGTTGCAGCGGCATGTCTAAATAATTGCAGACAGAATCATGCTTTTTCATGGCATCAAAAATCTCCATCGGAAATTTACTTGGGTACGCATAATGCAACCGAATCCAGTCAATACCATCCACCTCACCAAGCGCATCCAATAGTTTTGGCAACGCTCTCTCTTTATAAATATCTAAGCCATAATAAGTCAATTCCTGAGCAATAAGCATCAATTCTTTTACCCCCTGTTTTGCCAGATGTTCCGCTTGTTTTACCAATTGCTCGATTGGTCTGGAGACGTGATTTCCTCGCATTAAGGGTATCGCACAAAATGAACAGGTTCTATTACAACCTTCCGAAATTTTCAAATATGCGTAATGTTGCGGTGTCGTAATATCCCGCTCTCCAATTAAGTCATGTTTAAAATCAGCATTGAATTTTTCCAACAGACCAGGCAATTCCAACGTCCCAAAAAACGCATCAACTTCTGGAATCTCTACCTCTAAATCATCTTTATAGCGCTGTGACAAGCATCCTGTTACATACAAACGGTCAATCTCTTTTTCGCGTTTTAAATCGGCGTATTGCAGAATAGTATTCACACTCTCTTCCTTCGCCAGGTCAATGAATCCACACGTATTCACAATAATGATATTGGCATCGTCTTCGTCACTGTCATGCACCACGTTGTAGTCATTTCCCCGCAATTGGGTGATGATATCCTCCGAATCGACCAAATTTTTGGAACAACCGAGGGTGATGACGTTTACTTTGTCGCTTTTTAGCGTTTTAGTTTTCATATAATATTGTTCAGTCTGTTAAATCTCTACTTTTTTAAATACCTAAAAATAAGTCCCAAAATAGTGAAAATAATCAGGAAGATTCTGATAACCATCCAGGGAACACCTAATCCAATCATCGCCAATAATATGATAATTGCAATAAAAAGAACAACCAATTCAACGGCGAATTCTGCCCCTTCACTCATGGTTTCTTTATACTTGGTTTGCGCCCTAATCGTACCTTCCAATTCATTCTCCGTCCAAAACCTTACATACAAATCAAGTGGATTATTCACTTCCACAAAGTAACCAATTGTTTCTTTAGGCAATTGCTTTTTTTTACTTGTCAAGCCTCTCCAACTGGTCCATTCTAATAATTTTACCCGTCTCCATTTATAAAAATCAGCTTCATGCGCTGTCCAATTTATATATCCTCGTGTCCCATTCTTCAATCTTTCTACATACCGCCAAGAACGACCTTTATTGTTGTCTTTACTCATCACTTTAATCAATTCTCCAGCCGTTAAATACTCTTTAACGGCTCCATTTGAATCTTTTTTTACCAAGATTGGAATATCATTAATTAATGCGGTATATCCATTCATTTTATTTTTCAATTTTTGGCAACTCCAACCCAATTTCCTTCCCCTTCCCTACCATAAACGCAAAAGCTGCATCATACTCATTCGCTACGTCTCCATCCAAAATCGCTTCCCGTATTGCATTTTTAATAATGCCCACCTCGCGTGATGGCTTGATTTGAAACGTATTCATAATAATTTCACCCGTAATTGGAGGCTCCCAATTTCGCAATTTATCCTTCTCTTCAATTTCTATTAACTTTTGTTTGACCAAGTCATAATTTGCTAAATATCGCTTAACTTTCTTCGGATTTTTAGACGTAATATCTGCCGAACACAACTTCATCAAATCGTCAATATCATCCCCCGCTTCAAACAGCAATCGCCGAATAGCCGAGTCTGTAATGTTGTCCTTAGTCAACGAAATTGGACGCAAATGCAAGCGTACCAGCTTTTGCACATATTTCATTTTATGGTCCAATGGCAAGCGCATTCTTTTAAAAATACGCGGGGTCATCGCTGCACCCAAGGCTTCGTGACCATGAAAAGTCCAGCCTTGTTGTGGATGAAATCGTTTGGTAGGCGGTTTCGCAATATCGTGCATCACAGCTGCCCAACGTAGCCACAAGTTTTCGGTATTTCGGCATAGATTATCGACCACTTCAAGGGTATGATAAAAGTTGTCTTTATGCCCTTTTCCATTTTTGTAATCAACACCGTGCAAAGCTGCCATTTCTGGAAAGACAATCTCCAAAAGTCCCGTATCAAATAGCAATTTAAATCCAATACTTGGCTTTGGTGCTGCCAATATTTTATTCAATTCCGTTGTAATTCGCTCTTGGGAAACGATATTAATGCGGTTGCGATATTTTGAAATAGCCTGAAGGGTATTCTCTTCTAATTTAAAATTTAGCTGCGTCGCAAACCGAATGCCACGCATCATCCTCAGCGGGTCGTCTGAAAAGGTTTTGCCCGGCTCAAGTGGTGTTTTTAAAACCTTGTTTTCCATATCTGCCAATCCATTGAACGGGTCAACGATATGGCCAAAATCTCGCTCATTCAAACTAACTGCCAGGGCATTTATTGTAAAATCTCGGCGGTTTTGGTCATCTTCTAAACTCCCCTCTTCTACCGACGGCTTCCGCGAATCTGCTCGATACGATTCTTTGCGTGCGCCCACAAATTCGACCTCCAAATCCTTATGCTTTAACATAGCTGTCCCAAATCTTTTGAACACCGTCACCCGAGGAATTGGTCGAAGGTAGGAAGCCACATTTTGCGCTAATTTTATGCCGCTACCTACACAAACAATGTCCATATCTTTCGATGGTCGCCCCAATAATCTATCGCGCACATATCCACCCACTACGTAGGCAGGAAAGCCCAATTCAGTAGCAGCTTTACTAATTTGATTAAATATTTTTCGTTCGTGTTCTTGTATGTTAAAAACCATCTGATTGATTCGGTTTGCTCGATTAATTTGATTTTCTCAATTGTATGTAAGGAGTGCGAATTAAATAAACTTCGGTTCTTGAGTTCGCACTCCTAAGGAAAGCGAAACATGCAATTTTATCGCTTGTCCTAAATTTAAGAACAGGTCTGTTTTTCAACGTTATATTTCATAAATACTTCCAAATTTTGCCCTCATTTTATCAAAAAAGGTAAGAGAAAAATCATCTGGTAACTCCTCCAAGTCTCTCAAAGTATCTACAGTCATTACCCGTATTTTCCAATTATCATCTTGCAATTTCTCCTTTATTTTTCTGATAATTTGCGGGTATTTGTGTTTATTATCTTCATCAATCCAATCGGCCATGTACCAAACTGCTTTGTATCGAAGCGCAGGTTTGGCATGATTTAAATAAGGTTCTAAAACTTTAATAATCTCTTTCCCAAAACCTGTATCCTCTGCAAAGCAAACCTCCTCCAAACTATCCAAAACCGCGAAAGCATCCTCGGTATTTTCCGCCTCCTTAAAAGTCAATTTGTACTGATTTACATAAAAATCACCCCAAATTTCAGGCTTCTTACTCAACGCTTCATAAATTACTCCGATGCCTGATTCTCCATGGTTGGCAAATGTTGCATTAACTTCTTTTGCAAAATTAACTGTGCCGACAGATTCTGCGTATTTTGCAATATCTTTCAAGATTTTCTCTTCAACGGCTTCATCGTGAAAGTCAAAAAAATTCAAAATATCAGATTCGAAATCAGCTAACCTCATAGTTGAAATTGTTTTGAAAAAAATTAAAGATTACTCCAGCTACCATAAGAATCCGTGGTGCAAGCGGATAGGAGTTTGATTTGGCTATGGGTAACCTCAGATTCTTAATTTCGTATTCTTAAGCTGCTACCCGTTCTCCATTTGCTGTTTTGGCAAAATATTCAAAATCCTTATATTTTTCAGCAATGATAGCAAAAACTTCATCCAACTTATCTAAGTCAAATTCCGTTACCAACGCTCCCCGAAGTGGTTTTACACCGGGTAAACCTTTGAAATAATTGGTGTAATGTCGGCGCATCTCCAGCACACCTAATTTTGGCCCTTTCCATTCGATTGAATGTCTCAAATGCTGTCGTGCTGCTTCTACACGCTCTGCAACTGTTGCAGGTGGTAGGATTTCTCCCGTTGCAAAAAAGTGTTTGATTTCTCTAAAAATCCAAGGATTTCCAATGGTCGCCCGTCCAATCATGATGCCATCTACTCCGTAACGATTCCGATATTCCAAAGCTTTTTGCGGTGAATCAATGTCTCCGTTGCCAAACACAGGAATGTGCATGCGCGGATTGTTGGCAATTTCGCCAATCAACGTCCAATCTGCTTCGCCTTTGTACATCTGCTTCCGCGTTCGTCCATGAATTGAAATTGCTTTAATCCCTACATCTTGTAGCCGTTCTGCCGCATCAACGATAAATTTAGTGCTTTCATCCCAGCCCAAGCGGGTTTTTACCGTTACGGGTAAATTCGTGGAATCAACCACTGATTTGGTCAATCGTACCATTTCATCAATGTCTTGCAAAATGCCAGCACCAGCCATTTTACAAACCACTTTTTTCACCGGACAACCATAGTTAATGTCCAACACTTCGGGCTGCGCTTCCTCCACAATCTCCGCCGCCTTCATCATCGATGCATGATTAGACCCAAAAATTTGAATCCCGATTGGCCGCTCGTAATCGTAAATATCCAGCTTTTGCTTACTTTTCCAAGCGTCTCTAATCAAGCCTTCAACGGAAATAAATTCACTATACATCATGTCGCAACCCTGTTTTTTGCACAAAGCACGAAACGGCGGGTCGCTCACATCTTCCATCGGCGCGAGCAAAAGTGGGAATTCTCCTAATTCTATGTTGCCTATTTTTACCATTTTAAAATAGATATTGAAATTTTGGATTTTAGGAAACGACAATAACAAAACTGCTGTTTCCATAGTTTTTCGCAAAAGTAATACTAAAAAGGGAAAGGGAAAAGTTCCGAAGGGATATAAAAAAAAGCATACCTACTTTTGCAGGCATGCTTTTAAAACTATTTTTAACTAAAACCTTTGAGATTTTATAACAAAGGTTTGTAGTTTTGGTTTTTTGTAAAAGGCAAAATTTTTCTTTTGAGCGTGCAAACGTTCTTCTGAAAATACAAAAGTTTTAAAAACTTTTGTATTCTTAGCCTTTCGCATTCTTAACCTTTCATACTCTTAGAAGAAGAAGGCATAATTTGTCCTTTGAGTGTGCAAGGGTTATTTTGAAAATTTGAGCGT
>CAYUNA010000265.1:0-6438 GCA_964445895.1 uncultured Saprospiraceae bacterium
TTTTTTGCATATTCTTCACAAGCGCGAAAATAGGAGATTATTTGATTAATTGATTATCTCGATTGACTTGATTTTTTCGATTGTCTCGATTTGGAGGGGGACATCACTATATAACAAGATATATTTATTTTGTTTCAATTTTTAAACATTTATTTTTAAGTTAATTTTAAAACTGTTATATTTGTGCCATAAATATGCTACTCTATTTTTCAAGCTATTTACTTTAAAAACAACATTCATTTTAAAATAGGACAATAATCTTCAAAAGAGATTTACTATATTTTAGAAATTTAGTAAATCAGACATCCTATTTTCCACCACCAGAACATACCTAATAGTAAAAGTATAAAATCCCGACAGCCCCATTAAATGTAGGATAACTTAATTATTAACTACAGTTGTTCGCCACCGCGTACCGTACGCCGTCTGCCGTCAACCGTTTTCTATTTACAAACAAAAACATTTTTGCATGAAAATTTTAAAAATTATTGGCGGAATCATCGCCGTTGTAGTTGCTATTTATTTAATTATGTGTGCCTTGGGGCCAAACAAGTTTGAAGGCAGTGCGACTGTTGAAATGGATGCCCCCGCTAGTGTCGTTTATGATATTGTCACTGATATGACTACTTGGGAAGAATGGATTCCGTGGAAAAAGCAAGACCCAAGCATGGTCTTAACTATGGGCGAAAAAACCAAAGGGTTAGGCGCATCTTACTCTTGGGAAAGCGATATGATGGGTAGTGGAAGTTTAGAAATCGTGGAAACAGAGGCCAACAAAAGCATGAGAAACAAACTTAATTTTGAAGGATTTGAAGGAAACTCCTATGGCATTTGGAAGTTTGCAGCAATGGATGCCAACAAATCTAAAGCAACCTGGGCAATGGAATCAGAAAATGCCGTCCCATTCTGGATGCGTGGCATGATGCTAATGGGCGAATCTATGGAAGAAACTTTTACCAATGGGCTTAATGCACTCAATATAATCGCTGCAAAAAAAGCGAAAGAATTAGCTTCAATGCCAAAAAAATACAGAGGCTATACTGTAAATACTCTTGAAATCCCAACGCAATATTACATCACGCACCGTGAAAAAATTCCGATGGCTAACATATCAACCTTCTTTGGAACTCACTTCCCTGCAATCGCAGGCAAAGCGGCTGCAAATATGACTGGAATGCCCCGCGCACTTTACTACGAGTGGGATCAGGAAAGTGGGATGACCGATTTGGCAGCAGCGATTCCGGTTAAGTCTGCAATGGACATCGAAGGCTATACTTCAGTAACCGTACCCAAAGGAAAAGCCTTGCACATTGATTATTATGGTAGCTATGACGGAGGTGCAGAAGCACATTATGCAATGGATGATTACATGAAAGCAAATGGTCTGGAATCAGAATTGGTGATGGAAGAATACGCCAATGATCCGGTTAGCGAACCTGATACCAGCAAATGGTTAACGAAGATTTACTATACTTTGAAGTGATAAAATCTCAGAAGAAGACCTCTGTCCTTGTCAGAAATCAGAGATTTTTAATTATTTTTTGAATTCTGAGGGCTAATTTTATAAAAAAAACGCGTTATCGAAAATTTCGGTAGCGCGTTTTTTTATTTTACACCAAAACGAACCACTTTTGCATCTATTACGGTAGATGTGTTGAATGTTGAAATGTTTATACTTACAAACTGATGTTACACACGCTGAATATTTCGCGGCGAAGATTTTTAGCTCATTATCTCAGATGCGTAACATCAGTTAAAAAAACGTTTATGAAAAAACTGTTGAATTTTATAGGAGTTGGAATCCTATTAGCTTTTCTGTTCACGGGATGTGCTTCCGAAAAGCAGGGTCCAGTCAAAAAAAGAATAACAACTCAGGCAATGGGTAAAGTGAATGAGGTGTTTTTATTAGGAGACGAAGATGTGATGCAAGGCATGGTCGGTGATACGATTAGCTATTATTTTCAAGCACCGTATTTGATTTTGCCGCAGCCAGAACCGTTGTTCGATTTGCAATTTGAAACGCCACAAACTTTGCGCAACAATCCGTATCGTAAGGAAATGAAGGCTTATGTTATTGTCGCAGATTTAGCGGACGAGGATTCTCCAACGTCGCAATTAATCAAGGATGATATTACGGCTGCCAAACGAATGGAAATTAAAGCAGACGGCGGATACACCGTCACTGTAGGACGAAATAAATGGGCAGGCGGACAAGTCGTTATTTATGTTTTGGGCTTTGGTGAAGATAAATTAGCGGAGTGTGTACGCAAGAATTTTCCAGCGATTGCGCAAAAATTAAATCAAGAAAATCGACCAACCTTTGAAGCCAATGCTTATCAAGGTGGCGAAAATCAGTCAATTGAAAAAGAACTGCTTGAAAAAATGGGTGTAAAATTCAGAGTCCCTGGCGATTATTTCAAAGCAATTTATGATGAAGAAACGCAAACGATGTGGCTGCGTCGGGATGGTAAAAAGGAAAATTTCAATATTTTAATTCATAAATTGAAATATACCGATGAAAAGCAATTGACGCGGGAAGGGCTCAAAAAAATCCGTAATTTCTTAGGCAAACGGTTCGTTTCGACGACATTGGATAGCACCTATATGCACATCAATGATGTGGATTTACCTATGTTTGTAGAGACGATTACCTTCGATGACTATTATACTTTGGAAGCGCGCGGCATCTGGGAAATCGTGAATGACTATATGGCCGGACCGTTCATGAGTTACTTGATTCACAATCCAAAAACGAATGAATTGCTGTTTGTAGATGGATTTATCTACGCACCAGGCGAGACGAAGCGGGATATGATGCAGGAGTTGGAGGTTATTTTAGCTACTATAGATTTTTAAACTTATGAAGTTTAAAAGACGGTAAGTGTCCGGGCACTTATGTCAAATACAATGCTGTTCCATAGCCAATTTCTGTCCGCCCGCACCACGATTTTTTTTTCAGCGGAAGCAACCCTTTCATGGTGTGGGCGGATAGAAATTGGCTAAAGAACGAAATTGTGATTAAAAAATCATCAAAGTAATGGTTAAATCAAGATGTGCGCATACTGAAGTTCAAAGTTCAAAAAATTGAATTCTAAAATCCATCCAAAAACTCATCCTCCCCATCTCCTTCATCGAGTTCAGGAATCTCCGTAAATTTAATTTCCTTTTTATCTTTATCCAGCATCTGTGCCGTTCCAAATTCCTTGATTAATTTGGCTTTTATCTCCTTTTTTCGATAATCACTTTTATTAAATGATTTCGTGACCTTGCTTTTATCCGTTTTATAATCAAAATCATCTATGGTGCCATTAACATTAAAATAAAGATTGAATAAACCCTTCTTTTTTGCTTTGATTGGGTCTAAATTTTTATTCTTCCTTTTAAATTTATTCATCAATATCTGCCCCGCATTGACCTGGATATTATACTCAATTTTTTGGTCAAAAGAGTGCTCGCCGTTTAGTGTCATATTCATCGCATTGTTTTGCAAGAACATGGTGGGGAAGTAGATTTTTTCGCGCCGAATTTCCAACCAATTTTGCATATTCGTAAATTTAATATGCCGCAAATCATCCATTTTTACGTAAGTTGAAAAGTCTTCCAACATTTTAAAATTCCGCAATTCACCATCGTGAATACCAATGCCTGCATAGACCCGCAATTTGTCATATTGAAAAAAACCTTCTTCACTCCAAAAGGTCTGAATGTGAAGTTTTCCATTCATCGAACCACGGAGATTTTTGGCGATTAAAAACTCCTGTCCAAAATTCTCAGTCTGGTCAAAAAGGTCGTAAACGTTAATTTCTACACACTCTACATTGGCCACTAAACGGGCTGCTTTTTCAAAATAATAAATACCATCCACATCCATAAAACCCTCCATCATATTGGTTTCCCCTTTGATTTGCATGGCATTATTGTCGAAACGAAGTTGTCCAGCAAAGTTTTCACCTTCAACTCTTCCATAAGAGAACTCATCAAAAGTCGCTTCAAAACGACCGTTCAACAAACTCGTCAATCGCTCTTGATCAATACCTTTAGCGACCAGCATGGAGTCGTAAACCTCCTTTCCTACCTCCTCTTCTTCCACCTGAATATCGGTCATGGCAATCAGGCGTTCAATGTCCAATTCGTTCGCATGAAGTTTGGCATTAAATACCAATTCGGCATTTTTGGTATTCAAAGAATCAGCGAATAAAACGGGCAATAAATTTTCAAAACGTCCATCCACTTCTATCTCACTGCCGACACCTTCAATTTCAAAACTTTCAATAAGCAATAAATTATTATCCAATTTCAAACGTCCTTTATCGAACGTGACATCTTCCTTATTAAAGGTCAATTCGGCATCATCAAAATTGATTTCACCATCTAATTTTACCTTGTCAATTCGCCCCGTGCTAATCATATCTTCGTAGCGGCCGTAGAGTCGAATCTTATTAAATTCAATTTCTCCATCCCCGTCCGTAATTGCAGGATTATCGAGCAATCCATAAACCGTTTCTACATCAATTTTTCCGTCAATTTTGAAATCAATCAATGGGTTTTCGAAATCTTTAACTGCCAAATCCATCTCCACTAAATCTCGATTAAAATAGCCTTTAAAGTTCTTCACATCGAAGGTAGCCGTCTCAATCGAATGCTTGCTACCGTTGGAATAATTGGCCACAAACGACACATCTTTCACCGAACCATCCATTTTATCGCTTGTGATTTTACCATCATCTAAAGTAACTTTCACATCGACCGCAGGATTAGAAGTAGCGTTTAATTCACCATTGATAGAAGCATCAACCGAGAGCATTCCATCACTGGAAAAGTCGCCATATTCCTTGAATTGTTCAGGAGGTAAAAGCTGTAAAAGCGAATTTAAATCAGCGTCTTTACTTTTAAAAGTCAATGCAAAATCGGTCGCATTTTTAAAATTGGTTAAAAATCCTTCGACGGTAAAAACGTTGTCTTCGACCATCAACTCTACTTTCCGAAATTCATTCGCACCATTGGCTTGATTGACGAAGATTTCGGCATCGTACCCCAGTTTTTTACCTACTAAATAACGCACATCACCAATTTCAATAAACCGCGACTGAATATCAGCATCACTAATCAATTCGTATTGTTGATTGGCAAACTCCCCTGCCAGACGCATATTATTAATCGTCACAACAACAGTTTCTTTCACTTTTTCATTCTCATAAATCAACTCCATATTTTTCAAAATCGCTTCCTCCAATGACAGTCCCAACTCCTCCGTTTCTGTCTGCGGCTCTTTGCTTTCTGTAGGTTTGGAAATTTCATAATTGGCGCGACCTTTTTTATCAATTTTCACAAACAGCGACCCGTCCGAAACAGATACCGTGTGTACTTTAATTTTTGACCCAAACAAACTAAACAATCCAAATCGAAAGGATAGTTCCTGTGTCTCCAACAAAACACCGCCCAAGGCATCTTCCAACACCACATCATACAGATTGACCGATGCCTCTGGAAAACCAGAAATTAACGATAAGTCAAAATCTTTTACTTTTAACTCAGATTTTAGTCCCGCGTTCACTTCTGTTATCAATGCCCGACCAATTTTTTCCTCAAAAACAGACGCAACAAAAATCGCTGCTACTAAGAGTAAAGCGATGATAATTAGAAGTCCAAAAAACATTTTTTTTAGCACTCGCATAAAGGGATAATTTTACAGGATTTGTTCAAAATAACTTTTGTTATACAATAGCAGTACATCTGGGTAAAAGAAACATATTAAAAGTAAAGATAAAGCAATTGCCAATATTGTTCAAACAGGAAAGGTATTTTTTAAAAATAGACATAAAAAAAGCCCTCATGCATGTACATGAAGGCTTAATATTGGTGGGCGATGAGAGACTCGAACTCCCGACCCCCTCGGTGTAAACGAGGTGCTCTGAACCAACTGAGCTAATCACCCAATTTTGCTTTGAGAGAACTTCAATTCATTTATTGAATAATGTTCTTTTCTTAAGCGGTCGCAAATGTATAGGAATTTTAAATATGATGCAAGTTTTTTTGAAAATAAATTTAATCTTAATTTATTAAAAAACATATTTAATCATCCTAACTCCTTAGTTGTCAAATCATTAGGAGAGAATTAAAAAATCAAAAAAACTTGCAAATTTTCTAATCAACATGGTATACATTAAGTTATTCAATATCTAAGAGACCAGAAAATCTTTTGATTTTCGCGGTGCAAATGACCTAATGATAGCAAAAGAGCAAGTAGCATTACCTTTGATACATCACCCAATAAACCATCCTGCAATTTACCATTTACTCACTCAACTCAACCATTCACTATCCAAACAAGCGATTCACTCATTCCTATTTTTTTAAATAAGAGTTGTGTTTAATCTTTACGATTGTAAATGCTTTTCTAACCTTTGTTTAATCCAAAAAAAAATCAATCAATCCTCT
>CAYUNA010000266.1:0-1659 GCA_964445895.1 uncultured Saprospiraceae bacterium
GTTTAAACCACGCGTTCAGCCTCTTGCAATGCCTTCTTCAATGCCCCCAATTTATTATTTACTTCCTGCAATTCACTTTCCTCATCACTCGCCGCCACAATGCCTGCGCCCGCCTGATAATACAGCACATTATCTTTACTCATAAACGACCGAATGACAATTGCCTGATTCATTTCTCCATTAAAACCGATGTAGCCAATACCGCCGCCGTAGAAGCTACGATTTTGATTTTCGTATTCATTAATCAATTGAATTGCCTTGTATTTGGGCGCACCCGAAAGCGTACCCGCAGGGAAAGTATCACCAAAAATCTGAATCGGATTCGACGTTTCATCCAAATCACCGTCCACCTTGCTGACCAAGTGAATCACATGACTATAATAGTGTACTTCTTTGAGTTCTTTTACTTCGACTTTCGTGCAATGTCGCCCCAAATCATTACGCGCCAAATCGACGAGCATAATGTGTTCTGCATTCTCCTTTGGGTCGGCGAGTAGGGCAGCAGCGCGGCGTTGGTCTTCCTCCCAATCTCCGCTGCGGCGATACGTACCTGCGATGGGATTGACCGTTGCGACCTTATCTTTGATAATCATTTGTGCCTCAGGGCTACTGCCAAAAATCTTATAACTGCCATAGTCAAAATACACCAGATATGGCGAAGGATTGATGCTCCGCAATACGCGATATACCTGAAAATCATCTCCCCGAAATCCTTGCTGAAATTGCCGACTCAATACCAATTGAAATACATCACCCAATTGGCAATGTTCCTTCCCTTTGGCGACCATTTGCTTAAATTCTTCGTCTTTCAAATTGCTGGTTTCCTCACCTTCCAGTTTGAAATCATAAGTCGCAAAAGTTGGTTTATGAATCAGTTTTTCCAACGCTTTCAGACCACTTTCTTCTCCTTCTGGAATGTTTTCCAAAATGTACATCTCATGTTTGAAATGATTGACTGCAATGATGTAACGATACAGGCAATAATGAATATCTGGAATGTCAAATTTGCGCTTGTTCTTATCGAATTTCAAGGTGTCAAAATATTGCACCCCATCAAAACAAGTATGTCCAAAAAAGCCATTGACTGCACCTGCGAAGCTGGCTTCTTCCACTTCAAATTGCTCTAGGAATTCTTGAAAAATAGCAGGGACATCCGTTGGATTGGTCAATTTTTCGGTATTTATCGTGCCGTCGGGAATAGTCGTTTCCACTACGCCATTTTGCACCATAAAACGCGCCACAGGTTCTAAACCAATATAAGAAAAACTGCTTTCTGCACTCGCAAAATCATTACTTTCCAGCAAGACTGGATTTTTATAATGGTCTCTCACTTTGAGGTACATCGTGACGGGTGTTGCCGTGTCTGCGAGGTAGCGTTTGTGGATAGTTTTTAAGTGAATTTTGTTGTTAAACATCTTCTAATGGTTAGTGTTGAGTGGTTAGTTGTTAGTAGAGGGAAAAGTGGGCAAATGTAGCAATTGTGAGGAGACAAATGGCCATTTTAACGGACATATTTCGTTTTTTTGTTTTGATTTATTTCGCGTTCCTTATCATTGCTCCTGGATTTGTGCCAGCCTTCAACAATTGCTTGCTCAGGACGTATTCTTTTTTATTTTCAACCAAATGTTTGTGTAAATTGACAACTCGAATAGCCAAGGC
>CAYUNA010000266.1:1759-6433 GCA_964445895.1 uncultured Saprospiraceae bacterium
TTTTCTAACAAAGGACTTTTTTTTGAAAATCGTACGTTCTTCATAGTTCTGTTTATTTATTTTGAAAAAAGTACAAATGTTTCAATGCTGTCCGACTCACCACTAACCATTCACCACTAAAGTTCACTCCAAACTACATCTCCCCACCTATCAATATACGCCCATTTTCCTTGATAACTCACCCAGGCAAGCCCATTTTGAAAGGGCAATACTTCCTCAAACCGCGGAGGAATCATCATTGTCCCTTCTGTATTAATAAAACCCCATTCTTTTTTAATTTTAACCTGTGCTAAGCCGTCCGCAAAAACGCCTGCGTCGGCAAAAGTAGGAGCAATCGAGAGGTCTCCTTTTTTATCAATAAAGCCAAATTTGTTTTTGATTTCTACCAACGCTAAACCTTCACCAAAATCGCCTACAAAATCGTATTTCGGCGCGGTAATGATTTCTCCTTCCTGGCTAATAATGCCGTATTTGTTATCTTTTACAACAACTGCCATTTCATCGAAAAATTCACCATTGGCATAGCCGTCGATGAGGTCAAATTGTGGCGCAATTAACAGTTTTCCCTGACGGTCAGTCAAGCCCCATTTGTCTTCTAAAGTCACAACAGCCACATTTTTTTGGAAGGCGTCACAAGTATCAAAACGTGGGGAAACCACAAAATTACCATCCAAATCAATCAAACCATAACGACCATTTTGCTTTGCAGGGGCGAGTCCATCTTTAAATTCAGCGGCGTCTTCAAAAGTTGGTTCGATAAAAAAATCACCATTTTTGTCAATATAACCGTAGCTTCCGTTCAACATTACCGCCGCCAATCCATCACTAAAATCGGTTGCTTTATCAAACTGAATCGGAATCGCTAATGACCCACGTTCATCAATAAATCCCCATTGATTAACCAATTTGACCTTTGCCAAATTCTCCTCAAAAAGCCCGACATAATTGAATAAATGTTTCATTAGTAGCCGTCCCAAATAATCAAGTGGCACTAATTTATTGTTGAATTGCACCCGCGAAAACCCATTGTAAAAAGCCTCCGCGTCGTAGTATTGCGGTTCAATAACGACTTCGCCGGAAGCGTCCATAAAGCCGTATTTACCTTTTTCACGTATTTTAAAAAGGGGTTTTCTCATAAATTTTAATTTGGAATATCGTTGTTTTGCTTTTAAATCGGCTGTTATCATTGGACATTATTTAATATGTAAACAATTTTCCCTCTTGTTTTTATACCAAAAATGTTTCCAACCCGTATTGTCAAAGCTGTTTTCGGGGCTAAAATATAAAAAACAATGGTTTTGCCATGTATTTTGGACTTCTTTTGGAAAATAGACAGATAGAATGATTGAAATTTGCAAAAAAAGCTACCTTTCGGCGAAATAACAAAAATCGAAGTCCTTCGTTTTGAATATAGACAAACCGTTGTTATGCTAAAAAAAATATTGATTCTACTTGCGATTATCGCCATGTTTTTGCTCGGCGGTTATCTGGTGCATCGGCATTATCAGGCGCAACTATTAGAACAAGAAATTTCTTCTCAAGTCTTGTTGGAACGCGTGAAATCCGTAACAAAGTTGATTACGGTCGAAGGCTATTTTTCTGAAATTTACGATTATAAAGACCATTATTATTTTGACATTAGTCCATTTCAAAAAAAGGCATTGCTGCGGGTAAAAGCGAAAGTCTCCGTCGGCTACGATTTGGAACAGTTGAAACTTGAAACCAACGAAGCGACTAAAACTTTGATTATCAGTAATATGCCTGACCCTGAAATTTTATCCATTGACCACGAGATTGATTATTATGATTTGCAAAATGGAGTGTTCAATTCTTTCTCCAGTCAAGAATTGACGCAATTGAATAAAAATGCGAAAGATGTCATCGAAGAAAATGCTCGAAAAAGTACGCTATTTGAACAAGCCGAAAATCAGAGTGCGGAGATGATGGAAATGATGAAGTTTATGGTGGAATCAGCGGGGTGGACATTGGAGACGCGCACGAGGATTCAGCCTAATATGCCGAATTAGATAGGATTGGAACATGGATTGAACGAATAAGGACGGATTTTTAAATAGGTCTAATGTCTTTATTTTTTACAAAAAACTTATTACAAAGCAGAAAAAACGTTTTATCCTTTCAAATCCGTGTTCCAACTTTATCCAATTGTTTACAAACAAAAAGAAAATAGATTTTGAAAAACATCACCTATCAAGAACTCCAATTCTGGCAAACCAACAAGGAAAATTTCCAACTCATTGACGTCCGCGAACCAGAAGAACACGCTGCCTTCAACATCGGTGGCGACCTCATTCCGCTCGAAGACATTCTCCGAAAGAGAGACCAACTTGACCTTTCCATTCCCATTGTTTTTTATTGCAAACGCGGTATACGCAGTCAGATTGCTATCCAAAAGCTACAACGAAAACTTCCCAAGGGCGATTTTTACAATTTAACCAATGGCATTTTACATTTACAAAAAAGCTAATAAAATCAGGCGTTTTATCAAATGTAGGTTTAATTTTTCGTTTCTAAAATAGCGAAACCCAAAATAATCCTAAGCAATTTTTTAGTAATTTGTAATAAAAATCTATTTTGTGCGGTCTATTTGAACGGACAACGAATAAACTTAACTAATTTATACCTTTGATAGCTTTATCAAATTTAAGGATAGAAAATTTAAATTTGATAGAAAAAAATTTACTCTTATGAAAGAAAAGTATGGCGGTTCAGCCGTTAATCAACAAACGATTTTAGACCATCCGGTAGGGCTTTTTGTATTGTTTTTTACAGAGATGTGGGAGCGATTTAGTTACTATGGAATGCGAGCACTTTTGGTGTTATTCTTGACTTCGTCGCTACTTGACGGAGGTTGGGCATGGGAGCGAGACGAAGCTTTACAACTCTATGGATTTTACACTGGTTTAGTTTATTTGACGCCGATTATTGGAGGGTTTTTAGCAGATAAATTTTTGGGTTATCGAAATGCGGTAACGCTTGGGGCTTTGATTATGACAATTGGGCATGCCTCATTGGCCTTCGAAACTCCGTTTACTTTTTATTTAGGTTTGCTTTGTCTGATACTTGGAAACGGACTTTTTAAACCAAATATTTCGTCGATTGTCGGGCAATTGTATCATCGGGATAGTGCGCAAAAAGATTCTGCTTACACGATTTTTTATATGGGAATTAATGCAGGGGCATTCTTAGGAATTTTATTGTGTGGTTATGTTGGAGAGATGGTCGGTTGGAGCTACGGCTTTGGTTTGGCAGGAGTCTTTATGTTTTTTGGAATGTTGCAATTTTGGTTTGCTCAAAAGATTTTTGGAGACATCGGTTTGAAACCAACTGACGCTTCCAAATTGGCGGCACAAGCGGCACAAGAAGATGAAGCACCAGCGAATGTAGTACGAGACCGGTTATTTGTAATTGGTGTATTTGCGTTTTTTACAATCTTCTTTTGGATGGCATTTGAGCAAGCAGGTGGTTCGATGACGATTTTTGCGGCTGACTATACAGACAGAACATTGACAGGTGGTTCGGCGCAAACGTTTTTCTGGATAAATACTTTATTGACGATTGTACCATTGGCTATCGTAACGTGGGTATTGTTGCAAATGTTCGGTAAGATTTTCAAGCATTATCCAATGTCTAATGTATTTTTGGGCGCAAGTTTTCTTATTATTTGGGGAATTGCTTTATACATGCTTTACAAGCAATATACTGGCTCAGAAAATTTAGAAATTCCAGCATCCTGGTTTGGTATTTTGAACTCATTCTTTATTATCGCATTTGCACCGATATTCTCAAAAATATGGGAGAAAAATCCAGGTATTTCCGGGCCAGTAAAATTTGCTTTAGGTCTGATTTTATTGGGCTTAGGTTTCGGTATTTTGGCTTACGGTTCGATGTCAATTGAGCCAGGTGCGAAGACGGCAAGCGTTAGTATCATGTGGTTGATTTTAGCTTATTTATTGCATACTTTGGGCGAATTGTGTTTGTCTCCGGTAGGTTTGTCTTATGTCAGTAAATTAGCTCCTGCACGTTTGGTCGGTATGATGTTTGGCTTCTGGTTTGTTGCCAATTTTGTTGCCAATACTTTAGCAGGTTTGTCGGGTAGTTTTATTGATAAAATTAGTGAAACTTACTCAATGAGTACCTTCTTTTTGATATTTACGTTAATACCAATTGGAGCAGGATTATTATTAATGCTGTTGAATCCAATGTTGAAACGAAAAATGCACGGAATTACTTAAAACGTCATTGCTAGACATACTCTGAAGCCCTCAATTAGCAATACCGCCGATTGAGGGCTTTTTTTGTAAAAAATTACTAATTTCGTTTTTTAAAAACACAAAAGTTTCCAAAACTTTGTATTCTCCTTCACTCAGTACACTGTGTAAAAACTTTCTTTACGTTTTGCTCGGCGGCTAAAGCCACCTCGCTTTTGGGGTTTTAGGGGCGAGATTGATTGGGTTTTCCGACGGAAAACTCAATCAATCTCGCCCCTAACCTACCCCTCGAAAAATGGCTAAAGCCATTTTTCGAAAATACAAAATGACTTTTTACACATTGTACTAAGGAATGAGTAAATAATTAACTGTTCATTTAATTAATTGGTAATTTCTAATAAAAAAGTAACATGAATCAGCAACAACAACAATTTGAAAAAATGTC
>CAYUNA010000267.1:0-6413 GCA_964445895.1 uncultured Saprospiraceae bacterium
TAGTTATTTTCAGTATGAAAAAAATCTTCTACATCTTCCTATTCAGCTTAACCGCTTGCCTCGCAAGTGCGCAAAGCCCGTTGGAGGTAAGGTTAGATTTAAAAGTAGACAATCAGACGTTAGCCAATGTGCTCAATCAATTACTTGAAAAAGAGGAAGTTAGCCTATCATTTAGCAATAGTTTGATTCCAAAAGATTGGCAGGTTTCGGTTGATTATCGAAACGCACGACTGGAGGACATTCTGGATGGATTGCTGTTGGGTACAGGCTTGAATTATCAGGTCATTGGTGATGAGATAGTGTTAATTAAAGAACTTTCTTTACGTGGAAAAATTACGATAAGTGGCTTTGTAGAAGACCGCGAAACGGGAGAGTCGATTGTCGGTGCTAATGTTTTTATTCCAGAAATTTTACAAGGAACGACGACGAATGAATTTGGCTTTTACAGCCTGGATTTGCCGAAGAAAGAACTGCAAATAGTCTGTTCCTTTTTGGGGTATGAACGGGAAATGGAAACGTTAGATTTAACAAAAGACGTAGCATTAGATTTTAGTTTAAAAGTGTCGTACTTATCAGAAATTTTGGTAGTACCCACACGAGATTCTTTCTTTTTAAAATCACCCGAATTAGGCGTTGACCATATCAATATGCAAGAGGCGGCTATACTGCCGGGGCTTGGAGGAGAAACCGACGTGATGCGCGTGTTGCATACGCTGCCGGGGGTACAAACAGGGGCTGATGGTTTTGGGAGTATTTCGGTGCGTGGAGGTAACGGTGACCAAAATTTATTTTTGCTGGATGGAGTACCGATTTACAATTCGACTCATGCGGTAGGGTTATTTTCTGTGTACAATTCAAGCGCGATTAGGAGTGCCAAATTTTACAAAGGTGTTTTTCCTGCAAAATATGGAGGACGGATTTCTTCTGTCTTGGATGTACAAACGCGGGAGGGCAATCGGAAGGAGAGTTTGGTAGAATTAGAAATGGGGTTGACCTCTGGAAAACTAACTTTGGAAGGACCAATTAAAAGCGAAAATACATCCTATTTTATTTCGGGACGTCGCGCGTTTTATGATTTTTACTCCGTACCAATTACGTCACGTATTCGGGCAAGAGATGGGATTGATGGTTTTATTAGCTATTTATTTTATGATTTAAATGCAAAAATTAATCATCGTTTTTCTGATAAAGACCGCGTTTATTTGAGCATTTATAAAGGTGGCGACCGCTATTTAGATGAAAAAGACCAAATGAGTGCCTTGGGAGATACACTAGTGTTTTTTGGAGAAAAAGACTTTGTCAATTGGGGCAACACGGTCGGGTCGTTTCGTTGGAATCATGTCTATAATAGCAAACTTTTTAGCAATACAACATTGACATTTACACAATTTCATTATGACTCTGAAACCCTCGTAGATGTCAACGGAATTTATGAAAATGATACCAAATTTCGGGATGTTTTATTTTATAAATACGAATCCAATAATCGAGATTTTGCTGCAAAAATTGACTTTGATTATCGGCTCAATGACCGCAATCAATTAAATTTTGGTGCAAGCGCAACCCATCATCGTTTTCAGCCGGGTGTCGTCTCTTACGATGAGGCGATGATTTTTGATTCGATAGATATTAGTAATATTAACGAGTTAGACAAAACGCCAATTAATTCTGTAGAATATGATTTTTATGTGCAGGATGAGATTAGAGTATCTCCACAATTGCGTGCCAATTTAGGCTTACGATTGACCGCTTTGCATGTCGATAATTACTTCCATATTACTCCGCAACCTCGTGTTATTTTGGATTTTTTTCCTGAAAGTAAGGTCTCTTTTCATTTAGCAGGAGGACTACATACGCAAAACATTCACTTGTTAAATACGTCTACTTTTGGCCTACCAAAAGACCTTTGGGTGAGTGCCACCAGACGTCGCAAACCGCAGCAGTCATGGCAGGGTATCGCAGGTGTGGATTGGATGATAAAAAAAGGGTTGTCCTTTGGCGTAGAGGGCTATTATAAAAATTTTAAAAACATTTTAACCTTTCCCGAAGTCTTGTTGGATGAGGTCAATTCGGTCAATTGGCAAGGCAAAGTTGCGGAGGGGCAAGGTAGAGCGTATGGTGTGGAATTTTTATTGAAAAAGGAGACAGGAAAAACGACAGGCTGGCTGAGTTATGCCTGGGGAAAATCCACCCGAATTTTTGAAGATGAAATCAATAGGGGTGAGGAATTTCCGATTAGATTAGACCGTCGGCACGTCATAAATTTACAATTGGCGCATAAGATTAATAAAAAATGGAGCTTGTCTATGGGATGGGTTTATGGTTCTGGTTCAGCATTTACATTGCCGACACGAGAGTATATTTTGACGATATTACCCACAACAAACAACCCTGAAATCTTACAAGTTCCAGTGCGAGATATTGAACAAAAAAATGGTAGCCGATTACCAGATTATCACCGTTTGGATTTGGCGGCTCGGTACTCTTTTACTAAAGGAAAACTCAAGCATACCATCAAAGTTGGAACGTTTAACACTTACAATCGAAAGAACCCAATTTATCGTGCCAATCGAGACCGTTTGGCAGACGATGGTTCAATCGAAACAGACTTTATACAGGTGACTTTATTTCCTATTTTCCCCTCTTTGCGATACACTGTTTTGTTTTATTGACTAGGAAAAACGGTTTATTTTTACCCATTTACTCGCCAACTGCTATTTTTTTGGGTAGTAATAAGACATTTGTCATATAAAATGCTTATCTTGTCGAATATTTATTTCATTCCTTATACTTTTCATTTAGGAAAATTAGATTTTATGCTTCGTTTTTTTTACACACTATCCTTTTCTATTCTTATGATTTTCACTTTCAATTCTTGTGAACAAGTTTTGGAAGCAGACATCGGGAGTGTAGAAAATCAATTGGTAATGGTGAGCAATTTTTCTGTTGATCATCAATTAGAAGTAGTCGTAACGAGCACCAAAGCTATTGCAGATAATGAAGCCGAAGCGGAAGTTGTGACCAATGCAATTGTTCGAGTATATGAAGGGACAGAACTATTAGAAGAGTTGACTTTGAAAATGCCTGATGTTGGAAGTGATTTGCCACCTACCTATATTTCCTCTGATTTTAATCCTGAAGTAGGAAAGACTTATACTTTGACGGCTTCTGCCCCTGGGTATGAAAGTATCAAAGCTTCAAATATCATCCCGGAAGGAACATCGGTTGGTAACATTGGGTTTAACAATACACTGGATGTGAAGAATGAAGAAACGGCAGATGTCAACTTTAGTATAGACTTATCTTTTCAAGACGACCCTGGTGAAAATAACTACTATCATATCTTATTCTATCAGGAATTGTTGGGCTACCGAATTGACGTAATGCCGAATGGCGATTTCGATACCGTTTCAACGCAAACTTCTGAATTGGCTAAGTTAGATGTTCAGGTATTGGGTAACGATTTGACATATGTTAAATTTTTGGGTGGACAGAGTTTGTTGATGAGAGATGATGATTTTGCTGGTGAAGAAGCTAATTTTATCGTACAGGGGAATTTTACCTTTGATATTGAAAAGCATTTGTTGGGGCAATTCTCGGTTGAAATCCGAACAGTCTCTGAAGCATACTACTTATATTATACCACATTGTCGAATCAAAGTCAAGTTGACACAGGGGCTGCAGGAGATACACTTCCACAAGATGATGTTCCTGTATTTGATAATGTTGAAAACGGTACTGGGATTTTCGCAGGATATAGTAGCAATACAACAATTTTTATGATTGAACCTGAATAGATTTTTTATAAAAAAGTCAAAAAAGGTGGTCAGATTGAGTTCTGACCACCTTTTTTTTATATAAAAAAAATAAAAATAATTAGTCTTCTGTTTAAGAATAGTTTTTAGAATAAAATTTCAAGAGAGCCTTAATTTTTTTTTGAATTAAAATAAATGTAACATAAATTACATATTAACCAATTATTAATTGGAAAGTCAAAGTTTGCAATCTTTCTAACAATTCTCCAAATCCATCAAATCTTCTATGTTTTTACCAAAAAATAAAAATAAATTGCAATTGAATAGGGGGGCGCGATTGATTCCGTGTCTCTATAGATGTAAATGCGAAAGAAAAAATTGGACAAAAGACAAAAGACTCCGACTGATAAATTCCAGAAAAGACATCCAATAATTCGCGATATTAACTTACTTATACTAAACATTTGATTTATGACAACTTCCACTAATGCTACGTTTCTATCTCAATTTCCATTATTTGCAGCTTTGACTGAGGACGAGAGAGAGAAACTACTCAGAATGGCAGAATTAAAAAAGAAGCCAAAATATAGTTTCATTTATCACCCCGACGAACCTTCTGATACTATATACTTTTTAATTAAAGGAGCGGTCAAAATTGGCACGCATTCTACTGATGGAAAAGAAGTCATCAAGTCATTGATTCATCCGATGGCGATGTTTGGTGAGTTGGGATTGATTGGCGAACAAAAGCGTCAAGATTTTGCACAGGCATTGAAAGAAGAAGTTCATTTGTATGCAGTAAAAGTGGAAGATTTTAAGCGATTGATGCGCAACAATTACGCCTTGTGTGATACGGTCATGTCCTTATTTGGCAACCGATTGATGCGAGCAGAGACAAAGTTGGAGTCCTTAATTTTCAAGGATGCCCGCACTCGTATCGTTGATTTTATCAAAGATTCTGTAGAAACACGTGGTCGTCGAGTAGGTTTTGAAATGTTGTTGAAGCACCAATTGACACACCAAGACATTGCTAACATTACCTGTACTTCTCGTCAAACGGTGACATTGGTATTGAATGAGTTAAAAAAATCAGATTTGATTTATTTTAACCGCGGTAAGATTTTGGTTCGTGATATGGCGAGCTTATCATAAAATTAGAATTTTTAAGTTTATAAAAGGTTTTTCTCATAGTGTGTGTTTAAAAAAGGAAGACAGTCCTTCGGGACTGTCTTTATTTATTTCATTAAAATCCGCCAATTCTTAGGGTAATAATTATTCACTCGACTCTTCAATACTTTTACCCAACCTAATTTTAAACCATGATAAGTTATTAATTGCCAGCCAATTGTATCCGATTTTGCCTCCAGCTTTTCTTTCCTTAAAAATTGTAAAGCCGTCTTTTTATTGACTTCCCAAGTAGGCAGTTGTTGATTAATAATATCGCTCAATGCCAACTCTTGCGACGGCACAAAATCGTCTCTTTTAAAAGTACCAATATCAATACCAAATGCTTTTTTGCTTAAAGCAGTATCAATTTTTTGATATTGTTCAATCAAATTCTTGGGCAATGCCAACACGGAATCACCTGGTGCAGTAAAAAATGCAAAATCACCTGGTTGGTCAATCCATTTAGCAATCGCACCAAGTTGACGGGCGGAAATTTTTTCAATGTTTTTAAAAGCAGAATCACTTGATTTTTTTGACTTTTTCTGCTTTTTATACTTTTTAGAATAATCGTCTGCAACCTTAACTTCAGTCTCTCCATTTTTTTGAAAAACAGCCAAATAAAAGCCTTCTCCTTTTGTTTTATGCGGATAAAATTGGTAGCCTATTTCTTTTTCGGTAATGCCCCATTCGTCAGGAATATTTAATTTAAACTCCTGATAATCAAATGTTTCCGTTAGCCATTTGGCATTGCCAATGTTTTCAAAATCATTATAAGTACAAGTCGAAAAAATTAAGAAGCCACCTGCTTTTACCAAATCGGCAGCCTCCGCCAAAATCCGCTTTGACCGCCCCGTACACAATTCTACATTCTGCGTAGACCATTCATTTCGCGCGTTTTTATCTTTCCGAAATAAGCCTTCTCCCGAACAGGGTGCATCGACTAAAACGACATCAAAAAAGCCATTTAATTCTTCAAAATCTTTACTGTCGTGATTGGTGACGGCAATATTCGGAAAACCCCATTTGGCTAAATTTTGTTGCAAAATATGGTATCGACTCCGAATCACTTCATTCGCAACCAACAAACTTTCATCATTCATTTCTGATAACAATGCCGTACTCTTGCCCCCAGGAGCAGCACATAAGTCCAAGACAGTCAACGGATTATCATCACTATTTATCTGCCGTATCACCTCTCCCACAAACATCGAAGAAGCTTCCTGTACATAATACGCCCCCGCATGAAATACTGGGTCAAGTGTAAAACTTGGTCGCTCTTGCAAATAATATCCGCGTCCATTACTCCATTTCACCGCTTCCAAATCAGCCGTTGCTGCCATCATTTTTCTATCATTAAAACGAATAGAAACGGGAGCATCTGCCTCCAATGCCTTTTTAAAATCAGCAAACGCATCCCCAAGTTGAGCCTGCATATCGGCTATAAAATCAGTAGGTAAATTCATGCTAAAAATCGCTTTTCTAAGATTAAAT
>CAYUNA010000268.1:0-6386 GCA_964445895.1 uncultured Saprospiraceae bacterium
TTGATTGAGTTTTCCGTTGGAAAACTCAATCAATCTCGCCCCAAACCTACCTTCGAAAAATGGCTTTAGCCGTTTTTCGAAAATACAAAATGACATTTTACACAGTGTACTAAGGGAGCAGAAAAATAAAAATCAACTATTTATACAATTTAAAACTATGCAGATG
The DNA here is from genome assembly GCA_964445895.1 of uncultured Saprospiraceae bacterium. Classification (GTDB taxonomy): domain Bacteria; phylum Bacteroidota; class Bacteroidia; order Chitinophagales; family Saprospiraceae; genus CAYUNA01. The sequence continues at coordinate 167 of CAYUNA010000268.1, forward strand.
ACAACCATCTTTTTACAAGCATCACCGAATCCAATTACTTCTATGATTCCGTTTGTGCTGATTATTGTGGTGTTTTGGATATTTTTTATCCGTCCTCAAAACAAAAAACAGAAGGAGCAAGCGGCTTTTTCAGAAGATATTCAAAAAGGCGATGATGTAGTAACCGCCAGCGGTATTATCGGAAAAGTAAATAAGCTGGAGGAAGGTATCGTTACGCTTGAAGTTGGAACGAAAACCTATATTCGAGTGACGCGCAATGCTATTTCCAAAGAAATGACAGAAGCACTTTTCTCTAGAGTAGCAGATGATGCAAAAGTTGGCGTTGAGAAAACTTAATATCTGATGTTACGCACTTTGTATATTTTGTGGCGAAAATCTTTAGCTCATTCATAAAGTATGTTGTCTAATATTCGAACCGCTATGATAGGTTGATTAAGGGAGAGAACCGCAGGTGCATAACGGAATATTCATTTTCAGACGGAGCAAGACCAGATTTTTTTAAGAAAAAATACGGTTTTTGCTCCGTCTTTAGAATTTAAACAATCTTTAGGAAGAGGTTTTGAGAGACATAAAGCGTTTTTACAAATGCTTTTATCTCTAAAACGACCTTTGAGAAAACGTCAAATATTTATTTAAATAATATAATCTGTTTTAATTTGGGAATTCCCATTCAAATGCCTAACTTTACTTTCAATTTGTCAAAAGTCTCACCCAGTACATCATTAAATTTACAAAAATTACCTCCCACACGACTATCGTTTCAACCCGCGAAATATCTGTTTCGCATAAACAAAAACGTTAATGAACATACAAAAACTTATCATCGGGGGACTTTTTTTCTTACTCCAATTTTCTCTTTTTGGACAAAATAAGGCGTTGCAAAAAGCCAATGAATTGTACAAAGCAAGTCATTTTGCAGAGGCAGCTGAATTGTATGAAGTAGCCTTGCAAAGTAAAGATAACTTATCGACAAAAACGAAGCTTGCCAATTGTTATCGAATGAATAATCGATTGGACAAAGCAGAAGAATTGTACGCCAAAATTGTGGTAGAAGATAAAGCAAAATCCGATACATACTTTTACTATGGAGAAGTATTGATGGGCAATGAAAAGTACGATGAAGCAAAAGAGTGGTTCTTAAAATTTGCTACATTAGAGCCAGATGATGAGCGCGGAAAATTAATGGCGACAGCTTGCGATAAAGTGAAAACAATTAAGCCATTTTTTCCGTATTTGCGGGTTACGGAATTTGACTTCAATTCAGATGCTGACGATTCGACGCCTGTTTTTTGGAAAGACAATATCGTTTTTTCTTCAGATAGAAAAATGGGTGTAAAATTGATGAAAGAAAAATCGGGCTGGACAGGACGTGATTATTTAAATTTATACTGGTCTGAAAATGAGGGAGATGAAGTTTTTAGTAAGCCTAAGTTATTCTCCATTAAATTAAACGAGCTGAATAAAAATACGGGCAATCCATCATTTACCAGAGATGGCTCAACGATATTTTTTACTCGAAATGATTTTGAAACGAGTAAAAATGGTAGCTACAATATGCAGTTGTTTTCTTCGGAATTGGCTGGAGACAATCGTTGGAAAGCTTCTAAGAAACTGAAATTCTGCTCTTCTGAATACAATTATATGCACCCTGCGGTATCGCCTGATGGGACATGGATGGTTTTCGTTTCTGATAAAAAAGGTGTCGGTGGAACAGACCTTTGGATGGTCGAAAGAAAAGGCGAAAAATGGGGCAGACCGCAGCTTTTAAGTGAAGTAATCAATACGGCAACACACGAAGGGTTTCCATTTATTGATGAAGAGGGAAAACTATTTTTTTGCTCAAAAGGGCATGTGGGGTATGGTGGATTTGATGTCTTTGTCACGCGAAAAAATGCGGACGGCACTTGGCAACAACCTATAAATTTAGGTCGCCCAATCAATAGTGCGAGTGACGATATTTCAATTGCTTTAGATGGTGAAAAGAGGCGTGGACTCTTTACCTCAAATCGTATTGGTGGCGATGATGATATTTTTCTGTTTAAAGCCGTTAATAGCAAAGAAGAGGCTGGATTTTTTACCAAAGACCGGCCATCTATTTTATCTGAAATGCCGGAAGTGATGGAAGCGATTCCGGTTGAGCCAAAGGCAGAAAAAGTGAAATTGAAGGAAAAAAGAGATTCTAAAAAAGAGAAATCGAAGGAAATTCCTGCTCCCCAAAAAGAAGACAATACGCCCAACCTTTCACTACAAAATAGTCAGACAAGTATTAATAATATAATGACAGCTACCGAAGAAGTTACTATTGAAAAGACTGAAAAAACAGAATTATTAGATTTTGAACATTTCACTAATGCTTTGGAAACCAGTGCCTTATCAGTCGGTCAGACCTTTCTTTTAGAAAATGCGGTTTATGATTTTCAGGTTTATCAAGTCACACCAAAAATTGTTTCTGCTTTGAATGAGGTTGCGAATATTTTAAAAGAAAACCCAAACTTAAAAATAGAATTAGGTGTACACACAGACAGCTATGGCACGGATGCTGCCAACATTACGTTATCCAGAAATCGAGGCGTAAATGCGGCGATTTACATTTATTCGCAAGGCATTTCCAATCAGCAGTTGGTAACAAAGGCTTACGGAGAAACACAGTTGCTAAATCACTGTAAAGATGATGTCGAATGTTCGATGTCAGAGCATTTGGAAAATCAGCGAATCGAATTGAAAATTTTAGCTTATTAATCCTGTTAAGGAAACGTTAATCGAATTTTTACCCGCCTCAATAGATTTAAATTCCTTCTTTTTGTAATGTTTTGTTACATTGCAAGCGTATTTCGTATTTGGAAGGGCGGTCACGCTGTCAATCCAATAGTTCACCAAAAAAAAACGCTTGCAAAATATGAGCATACTTAAACTGGAAAATGTCGTTAAAAAATACGACAAACACACTGCTGTTAATGATGTTAGTTTTGAAGTTCCGAAAGGGTCAATTTTTGGATTGTTAGGACCAAATGGAGCAGGTAAAACGTCCTTGATTCGAATCATTACGACCATTACTGGAGCAGATGAGGGAACGGTTTTTCTGGATGGAGAGAAACTAAATAATGAAACGCCCAATTATATCGGCTACCTGCCGGAGGAGCGTGGATTGTATAAAAAAATGGAAGTTGGAGAGCAATTATTGTATCTCGCTCAACTCAAAGGATTGTCTAAAAAGGAAGCCAAATCGCAAATCAACAAATGGTTTGCACGGCTCGGTATGGACGATTGGTGGAAAAAAAAGGTAGAAGAATTGTCGAAGGGAATGCAGCAAAAAGTTCAATTTGTAGCGACGGTGGTACACGAACCGAAGCTATTGATTTTGGACGAACCTTTCACAGGATTAGACCCGATTAATACCAATTTGATTAAAGATGAAATTCGCCGATTGAATAACGATGGCGTGAGCATTATTTTTTCTACGCACCGAATGGAGCAGGTAGAAGAGATTTGCGAACATATTGTTTTGATTAATTCTGGTAAAAAAGTTTTGGAAGGTCGAGTGGCAGATGTCAAACAAAAATTTAAAGACAATATTTACAAAATTAAATTTGAAGGTGTATTGCCGAGCAATTTGACCATGATGGACGAAGTGGATAAACGATGGGAAATGATTAGTAAAAAAGAAGGCGAATTGGTGATAAAAGTAAAGGAGAGTAAAGACTCTAATCTAATTTTAAACCACTTAATCAGAGGCGATGTTCACATCAATTCTTTTAATGAAATTTTGCCAACACTAAACGAAATTTTCATCAAACAAGTGAATTCTTAAATATTTTACCAATTCCCTAACCTTTTAAAACCAGTTCATCATTTTTTAATAGACCAATACACCTTTATAATATGAAAAAACTGTGGTTAATTATCCAACGCGAATATCTGGTGCGGGTGCGTAAGAAAACGTTTATTTTAGTGACGTTATTGACGCCAATTGCAATTATTGCGCTTTATACGCTTCCAGTTATCATCATGAAATATACAGGCAATGAGCAACAAAAAATTGCCGTAAAAGACGACTCTGGTATCATCAAAGCTCTGCCTTCGACTTCTGAAACGCATTACCAGATTATGTCTGAAGATTTGGAAACATTACGTAAAAATTATCAAAAAGATGGTTTTACAGGCGTTTTGTATATTCCAAAAATTGAAAATTTGAATAATGCGCTGAACATTCAGTATTACTCGGAGAAGCAAATTTCTATGGGTGGACAGCGCGGAATTGAAAAGAAAATTGCGACTAAATTACGGAATTATAAAATCCAGGAAGTTGGTTTGACGAAGCAACAAATTGACAATTTGGATGTCGATGTAACGTTACAACAAAAGAAACAAATCATCAATGATAAAGGAGAAATCGAGGAAGAAGAAAATAATTCAAGTGCAGGCGTAGCAGCAGCGATTGGCTTCGGAATGGCGTTTTTTATGTACATGGTCATTTTTATTTATGGAATGATGGTAATGCGGTCGGTCATGGAAGAAAAAGTGAATCGAATTGTGGAAGTTATTATTTCTTCCGTAAAGCCGTTTCAGTTGATGCTCGGAAAAATTATCGGTGTCAGTGGAGTAGGGTTGACACAAATGTTGATTTGGGCTTTGTTTGTGGGGATTTTTGGTACGGTGATTATGCCATTATTGATACCTGCGATGGCAGATGGCGCGTCGGCTGGTGCAGGGGCGGAAGTGAGTGCGGAACAAATGGATGAAGGTATGGCTATGATGCAGACGTTGATGCAAGACATCGCAGCGCAAAACTGGGCATTTATGATTCCGGTGATTATCGTTTTCTTTTTGGGCGGGTATTTTATTTATGCGTCCCTTTTTGCGGCGGTTGGTTCAGCCATAGGTGATGATTTTGGAGAAGGACAATCTTTGACAATTCCAATTTCGATTCCAGTTGTGATTGCTTTTTTCATTGCGATGTCCGTCATGGACAACCCCAATAGTGGGATTGCCGTCTTTGGTTCGATGTTTCCGCTGTTTTCACCGATAGTAATGCCTGCCCGATTGGCGTTTGACCCTCCTCTTTGGGAAGTCTTACTCTCGATGGTCATTTTGATTGGTTCGGCGGTGTTTTTTGTTTGGCTCTCGGGACGAATTTACCGAATTGGTATCTTTATGTATGGTAAAAAAGTGACGTTCAAAGAGATTGGAAAATGGCTTTTTTATAAAGGCTAAGGATTAAGTGGATTGATTCGATTAGCTCGAATGAGCTGCTCAATCGAGCTAATCGAGTCAATCTACTTAATTAAAATAATCATAAAATGAAATATAGCGCGCTCATAATCAGTATTTTATTAATCGGCATCTCGTGCACTCGGAATGTTGACTTACAAGAGGTATTTGAAGAAAAAATAGTTATTGAGGGTAATATTTCAAAAGATAGTCTCGCGATAGTTCGAATTTCACAGACCGTAAATTCGACTGAACCAGATGAATTTCCAATGGTTCAAAATGCAACGGTTGTCCTAACCAATGCTATGGGAATGGAAGAGACTTTAGAAGAGACCGATACAGGTATTTATCAAAGTGAAACCTTGAACGGAAAAGCAGGTAAAAGTTATCAATTATCAGTGATTGCGAAAGGGGAGGCATCTACTGCTACGGCGACCATTCCTTTTAAAAACATTGACTTATTAGGACTCTCCTTAAGGGATACGGTTATCAGTTTAAATATTGATTTGACAGTCTATTCTCTGGATGTAGATTTTCAAAAGAATGGCGTGGATTCGCTTTATTGCTTATTTTATGTTTATAGAAATAATGTAAGAAGTGCAAATCCTGTTTTTTATAAAAATGAAAATCCAACGATACAAAATATCAATTTACACCTGATGGATTACACCTCTTTAATTACTGGTGATATTTTAAAAGTGGAAGTTGAGCAAATGGAAAAATGGCAATATGAGTATCTTTTAAATGTCCAACAGAACAATAATACGGAGACAATTAGTGGCTTATTGATTGGGCCTCCTGACAATTTGGTCGGCAATATTTCTGGAGATGCATTGGGCTATTTTGGTGCGACCACTAAAGATTTTATAGCGTTTATTGTACCGTAATTTATCGAGATTGTAAAATTTAATACAGTATAACAAAAGTTTTTTTTAATTATCAAGAGGGAGAAAATTACAAATTTTCGACCTCCAATAAAAACAATGCGCGTTGCCTGCGGCAACGCGGGTGG
>CAYUNA010000269.1:0-6369 GCA_964445895.1 uncultured Saprospiraceae bacterium
ACGCTTAAACAATGAAGTTTTCAAGATTGCCGCCACGCTGTGGCTTGAAACGGTTGAATCACAGTGCTACCAAGAGACCTGTCACGCTATACTCGAAATTTGCTGCACGAATGTATAAACGGCAGCGGCAACTAAAAAAACACTTAGATGAAAAGAAGGTTTTTATCTGCTAATCACGCTTTTTGGAAATCTAATGACGGAAAATCAAGTTTGATACCTTGCGCAGCCGTTTCTTCTTCTGGTAGAATATCGTTGTTATCCCAAAGTCCGGAAGACAAAGTTTTAGCGTAAGCCAACGGGAGTTCCTCTTCCAACATTCGCGCAAAAGTTTCATCATAATCAAACTCAAAATGTTTGTGTTCAAATGTGAAACCATCATCAGCAGGTTGCAAAATCATATACCAAACCCGTGTCGTTCCGTCATTGGCAGGCATACCGATAACGCCAGGATTGAGCCAATATTGACCATTTTGAATATCATTAAACGGCAAACCACAGTGTCCTGCGATAATTACATCACTATTGGTGGCGGCAAAATTTCGGGCTTTGGTTGCCCAGGGGGTGGATTTAAAAATAAATTCTGAAGTATGAAAATATGATCCATGAACGACTGTACATCGCTTACCACAATAGTCAAATTGCACAAATTCAGGGATTTGCTGCATGAATTCAATCGATGAGTCACTTACTTTTTTTTGTGCAAACGGATACCATTGTTTCGCAAATAAATCACATCGAGAATCTGCCGTAAAGTCACAACCGCAACCGTCGTCGCCGTTCCGCAATTGAATTTCTACATTACCTGCGATGTTGTGGATACCCCATTTTTCAACAAGTTTTACACAAGGTTCGGGATCGGCACAATAGGCTACGATATCACCTGTACAGATAACATTAGCCGGTGAAATACCAGCTTTTTCAGCGATTCCGTGCAAAGTTTCGAGAGCTTCAAAATTGCTATAAATGCCACCAAAAAGCAGTAGCGGCTCGTTTTTGACAGTTATTTGCTTGATTTTTTCCATAAGTATCTTAATTAAGGGAACCAAAAATTCAAGACTTGCGATATTTTGGCTAAAATTCTATTTGAAATAGCAGTCAAAACCAAACTCGTCCTCCTAACGTCGGACTCAAACATGGTTTTTCCTTAGCCATTTCAAATAGAATTTCTTAACGCCAAAATCTCTAAGGTCACTCAGCGTTATAGTGCCAAAGTAGAACTAAGTGCTCGGACATAATTATTCTATGAATCTTAGCTATAAAAACGTAGAATATTTATGTCCGGGTATTTAACTGCAATGATAATCATTTTATTGGCTTTTGTGCAACTTTAGAATACGCTTGAAAAGGCAAAATGTTTTGCTACGTCTAAAAAAAAGAATAGCGTGATGCGTGCGGACAGAAGATAGCAAATGCACAAAATTCTATCTAAGTTTTAATCAAGATAATTTGCGTGCCTACCGTAGGACACTATTCCTTGTGAAACTCTAAATTCTTACCATTTTCTCCTTGCTCAAACATTTCAAAAATTTTCCATTTATAACTTTTTCCGTACCTTTCCCGCCGAGTAGATGGGTTTGGTATTTTTTTTTAAATTAGCATTTCCGAAACTCTTTTCACTCAAGATGATTCCTTACTAAAAAAAAATGTATGAAAAAAACACTCACATTCTGCCTACTGTTCCTATCAGTACAGATGGTAACATTGCTTGCGCAAAATGAAGCATCTCTTGCTCCTATCACGAATACTTACGCCTTCAAGGACGTTCGCATTATTCAAAAACCAGGTCAAATGATAGAAGTTGGAACAGTCGTCGTCAAAGATGGGCTGATTCATGCCGTCGGGACAAATGTGTCAATTCCAGCCAATGCGAAAGTCTTGAAAGCGGATTCGATGTATGTCTATGCGGGGTTTATTGATGGTATGTCTCATGTTGGGATTCCAAAACCAGAATCTAAAGAAGGCGATGGCAATCGACGCCGTAGAGAATCTAATTCTGCCAATCCAACTTACGAACGAGCGGGCATTCAGCCACAAATTCAAGCGCGGGATGTCTTGTCTGCAAAAGACAAAAGTATTTCAGAAATGCGAAAATTAGGTTTTACCGCAGCCCATGCCGTTCCTCGCGGGAAGATGCTACCGGGCAGTGGCGCATTGATTTTATTGTCAGGAGAAACGGCAGATGAAATGGTTTTAAAAAGCGGCGTTTCCTTATTCTCACAATTCAAAGGTGGAGGAGGAGTTTACCCTGGAACGTTGATTGCGGTCATGTCCAAATTTCGAGAATTGTACCTTCAAGCAGAACAAGCCAAGGCGCATAGCAATAAATATGCGAGCAATCAAATCGGTTTATCACGTCCAAATAACGACCGTGTTTTAGAAGCATTCTATCCAACAATCGATGGGAAGACACCTATATATTATGAAGCACCGAAGATGAAGGATATCTATCGGGTATTCACATTGCAAAAGGAATTGGGTTTTCCGCTGGTGTTGTCCAATGTCAAGCAAGGTTGGTATTTGGTAGATAAAGTTAAAAGTACGAACACCAAAGTTCTGTTGAGTTTGGACTTGCCAGAAGCAAAAGATGCAGGTGAAAAAGAAGACAAAGAAAAGAAAGGGGAAGCTAAATTTGCTGAACAAGAATTTGAGTTAATGGAATTTAAAAAACGGCAGCAAGAATTTTTAAAACTATATCAAAGTCAGGCGGCTACCTTTGAAAAGAAAGGTATTCAATTTAGTTTTTCGAGTATGGATGTCAAGTCAGGCGATATTCGTAAAAACCTGCGAACTATGATTGAAAATGGCTTATCTGAAAATGCTGCTTTAGCTGCGTTGACGACCAATGCTGCGCAACAATTGGGCGTATCTAATAGCATGGGAACGGTGGAAAAAGGAAAAATTGCCAACTTAGTTATTTCTGATAAACCTTATTTTGCTGAAAAATCCAATGTTCGGTTTGTTGTGGTTGATGGGGAGGTTTTTGAATATGAAATCAAAAAGAAAAAGAAAGGCGACCCAAATGCCAAGGTGGACATTGCTGGAAATTGGAACTATGAAATCTTTGTTCCAGGTATGGAAATCACAGGTGTTTTGACCTTAAAAAATGAAGATGGCGATATTTCTGGCTCCATGTCAATGTCAGAGGGTGAAGGTTCGGAGGACATTAGAAATGCAGTTTTAGATGGCGATGTTTTGACGTTTGAATCAACGGCAACACCGGGCGATGCTCCTATGACCATTTCGTTTGAATTAACGATTGAGGAGGAGAGTCTGGAAGGTACCGTAAACGTTGGAGCATTTGGAACTTTTGAAGTGAAAGGCGATAAAGTTCCTCAATAAAAATACAAAAGTTGTGTGAACCTTTGTATTCTAAATATGAAAAATTAAAATAATGAAAAAATACAATTATATATTTCTCTTCACATTTTGTTTTTTCCAAACCGCTTTTGGACAAGTCGAAAAAGGGTCTGTTTTAATCAAAAATGGAACCGTGTTGACCATTACAAATGGTACGTTAGCCAATACCGACGTTTTGATTCAAGACGGTATTATTAAAAAAATTGGTAAAGATTTAAAAGCTAAAGACGGGGTAAAAACGGTCGATGCAACCGGGCAGTATGTCATGCCTGGGATTGTGGATGCACACTCGCACATTGCTTTAGATGTCGTCAATGAAGGAACTTCTCCCAACACTGCGGAAGTCTGGGTAGGTGACGCGCTCGACCCATTGGATGTTAGTATTTATCGAGCATTGGCGGGTGGTTGTACGACTTCTCACGCCATGCACGGTTCAGCAAACGTCATCGGCGGACAGTGTGAAACCATCAAGCACCGATATGGAACCTACAATCCCGAAGACCTGCGAATGGAAGGCGCACCGCGTACGATTAAGTTTGCATTAGGTGAAAATCCAATGCGGTCGCATGGAGAAGGACGTGGCGTGTTGCCGGCTACTCGGATGGGGGTCGAACAGGTGTTTCGGGCATCGTTTGAAAAAGGAAAACGGTACATGGAGGCTAAGGCAAAATATGAGCAGGAAAAAGGTTCAAATGCCAATGCATTGCCACCAAAATATGACCGCCGTCTGGAGACGATGGCAGATATTTTGAAAGGAGACATCATCATTCATTGTCACAGTTATCGGGCAGATGAGATTTTGATGTTGATGCGCGTTTTGAAAGATTTTGGAGTCAATAAAATTTGTTTTCAGCATGTGAACGAAGGCTTTAAAGTTGCGCCAGAGTTGGCTGAATTTGGGGCAGGAGCCTCGGTGTTTTCAGATTGGTGGGCTTACAAATTTGAGGTATATTATTCGACGGCTTGGAATGCAACTATTTTGGCTAAAAATGGGGTAGTGACCTCCATTAATTCGGATTCGGGTGAGTTGATTCGTCACCTCTTTCACGAAGCTGCCAAAACCCAACGCTACGGCGGTCTGAGTGATGATGAAGCATTGTCAATGATTACTATAAACCCTGCAAAGCAGTTAGGGATTGGCAATCGAGTAGGCTCAATCGAAGAAGGAAAAGAGGGTGATATTGCTATTTTTAATGCACACCCGTTGTCTGTTTACGCAATTCCGCAAATGACAATTGTAGATGGCGTAACGTATTTTGATATCAAAAATGATGCAGCTGATATGCGTTTGGATGTTAATCCAGAAGAAGCTGAACCTTCATTTATGATGGAAGATGCACACGACCATGATAGATGTATGCAGGATATGGGGGAGTTTTTTGAAATGGGGCATAAGCATTGATTTAATTACTACGAGGTACTTAGTAATGATTCACTAGTGAAAAATTCACAATCAAACGAAACAACTTCAATGAAAAATATATTTAAAATAACAACTTTTCTAACCTTTCTGCTTTGTTTTCAAAATACAAACGCACAGGTTGAAAAATCTCAAAAAGGTACTTTCGCCTTAACTAACGCGACTATCGAAACCGTTACAAAGGGAACGATTCAAAACGCGACTCTACTAATTAAAGATGGTCAAATTATAGACCTTGGTACAGCGGTAAGCGTCCCTAAAGATGCCAAGCAAATTGACTGTTCTGGCTTGACTATTTACCCCGGGATGATTGATGGCGGAACAAAATTGGGACTGTCTGAAGTGGGTTCAATATCCTTGACGCAAGATTATAATGAAATAGGGGACGTCACGCCGCATATGCAAGCGTTAACAGCGGTGAATCCTAATTCGGTATCCATTCCAATCACGAGAACCAATGGGGTAACAACAGTAATTAGCATGCCTGCTGGAGGAATTTTACCTGGAACAGCAGCACTGATTAATTTGAATGGCTATACGCCAAAACAGATGTTTGCGGGCTTCAAAGGGATGATTGTTAATTATCCTACTTCGGGTAAAAGTAGTCGTTGGGACAGGCGTTCGGATGAGGATAGAAAAAAGGAGGAAGAGAAGAAATTGAAGAAGCTAAATGATGTTTGGGAACAAGCGCGTCTGTACGCAAGAATCGACTCAGCAGCGCAAAACAACCCTGCCATGCGTCCAGAATACAACCCAGAAATGGCAGCAATGTTACCTGTAATCCAAGGGATTATGCCAATTCTATTGGAAGTAAACAAGGCAAAAGACATTGAATCTGCTATTAAATGGGTAGAAGAGAATAAAATCAACGCGATATTTACAGGGGTAGCAGAAGGCTGGCGAGTAGCGGATAAACTGGCTGCTGCGAAAATTCCCGTAGTGACTGGCCCGGTTTTGCGAACGCCTACTCGTGCATCTGACAAATATGACCGACCATATGCGAATGCAGGTTTGATGTTAAAAGCAGGTGTTAAAGTGGCGCTGCGAACCAACGAAATCGAGAATGTACGGAACTTACCATTCAATGCAGGTTTTGCTGCTGCTTATGGAATGGGACGCGAAGAAGCCTTGAAAGCGGTAACGATTGTGCCTGCTGAAATCTTTGGTGTTGCCGACCAGTTGGGCTCTTTAGAAAAGGGCAAATCTGCAACTTTATTTGTAACTGATGGCGACCCATTTGAGACGAAAACGCAGGTAAAATATTTGTTTATTGACGGATATCAAGTAGCGATGGATAGTCGGCAAATTCAGTTATATGATGAATTTTTGGAGCGGACACCAGGAGTGAAGGAGTAAGGTTGATGGCGGCAGATGGATTGACGATGTGATGAGCAAATCTTGAATTTTTACGGTTGGCACTTTGGAGTTTTCACAGAGGAAAAATAGATTGAAATGGGTCGATTTTGTACCGCATTTCATTGAATTAAGAATTCGGCTTGACTTACTACGAGGCACTTAAATAAAGGGTTTTCTCATAAAAAAAATAAATTGGACTGGGTTGGCGCGGAGCGACTTAGCTATTGGTAGAAATT
>CAYUNA010000270.1:0-6343 GCA_964445895.1 uncultured Saprospiraceae bacterium
AGAGAGAAAACTGCAAATTTTCGACCTCCAATAAAAAATAAAAATTAATCATGAAAAATACACTCCTACTCTTTATTTTATCAACCCTCACTTATGCTTTATCCGCCCAATTGGTTTGGACAGAACCTGCCTTCCCAACTGCGGATGACGAAGTGACCATCTTTTTTGATGCTACCGAAGGTAACGCAGGATTAGCTGGCTGCAATTGTGCCGTCTATCTCCATACAGGTGTCATTACCTCCAATAGCACATCTCCTAGCGACTGGAAATACGTGCAGACAGATTGGGGAGTCGCCAATCCAAGTTGGCAAATGACTCCAGTCACGGGTGAGACGGACGTTTATAGCTATACACTTAGTCCCGACGTGAGAAGTTACTATGGTGTACCGATGAGCGAGGTAATCGAGCAAATCGCGCTCGTTTTTCGCAATGGCAATGGCTCATTGGAAGGGAAAGATGTCGGCAATACTGACATATACGCACCCGTTTATTCAGGCAATATTCCATTTACTTCCGTACTATTAAGTCCAGGTCAAAACAGCATTTTAGTACAAGACGGCGAGACGATTAATGTACTTTTGGAAACCTCAGAAGAAGCAACAATTACCCTTTTAGACAATGGAATGATGTTAACAGAAATAACGGGAACGATGCTCGACTATGACCTTGAAATCATGGGTACAGGGACGCACACTGTCGAAATTATCGCAAACAATGGAACGGAAACAATTACTCAATCATTCACCTATTCTGTTGCCAATGCAACTGTCGTAGAAGCTTTGCCGACAGGTATGGAAGCTGGTATTAATTATTTGGATGACAATACGATATTATTAGCTTTGGTTGCGCCAAATAAGGACTTTGTCTTTTTGTTAGGTGATTTTAATAATTTTGAAATAAACACGGATTTTCAACTAAAAAACACTCCTGATGGCGAAATTTGGTGGATTCAACTCAACGATTTAATCGCAGGTGAGGACATTCGTTTTCAATACTTAGTCGATGGTGAAATTAGAATTACTGACCCGTATGTGGAACTTATTTTAGATGAACAACATGATGGAGAAATCCCAGCAGCAACTTATCCAAATATGCCTGAGTATCCATCTGGTTTGACTTCTGGAATTGTAGGGGTCATGACTCCTGGGGCAGCCGAGTACGATTGGCAAGTCAATGATTTTGAACGTCCCGAACAGACGCGTTTGACGATTTATGAATTGCTAATGCGTGATTTTACAGATGCAAAAAACTATCAAACGCTACTGGATACGCTGGACTATTTTCAACGATTGGGGGTAAATGCCATTGAATTTATGCCAGTCAATGAATTTCACGCGAATAATAGTTGGGGTTACAATCCAACTTTTCACGGGGCATTGGATAAATATTACGGCACAAAAGATTCATTTAAAGCCGTTGTTGATGCCTGTCATGAGCGTGGAATTGCCGTGATTTTAGACATTGTGTTTAACCATGCACACGAGGCGAATCCGTTGGCAGCTTTATATTGGAATGCGGCAAATTTCCGACCTGCTGCGGACAATATTTGGATGAATGAAGAAGCCCCTCACAACTTCAGTGTTTTTTTTGATTTCAATCATGAAAGTGAGTATACAAAGGACTATTTTGATAAAATTTTGCGCTATTGGTTGGAAGAATATCGCGTGGATGGCTACCGATTTGACTTATCAAAAGGTTTGACTCAAAATGACAACGGCGGTCCATTTGATGCAGGTGAATATGACGCTGACCGTATCGCTACGTTAAAACATTATGCCGATGAAGTATGGGCAACTTCGTCCGATGCTTACGTCATTTTGGAGCATTTTGCAGCGAATGATGAAGAAAAAGAATTGTCAGATTATGGCTGTATGTTGTGGGGAGGATTTACGCCACATCATCAATATATTGAAGGCTCGATGGGCTATGCCAATAGTTTTAATAGTGCCAATTATCAGTCGAAAGGCTGGGCAGATGCACATTTAATCCCGTACATTGAAAGCCACGATGAGGAGCGAATGATGTATCAAAACTTGAATTTTGGCAACTCGGAAGGCAGCTACGATGTTACTGATTTTGAAACGGCCATGGAGCGTACAGAATTAGCCAATGTGTTTTTCTACGTGCAACCTGGTCCAAAAATGTTGTGGCAATTTGGCGAACTCGGCTACGACTATTCTATCAATACCTGCGAAAATGGTTCGATTAGCCCCAACTGTCGATTGAGCCCCAAACCTATCCGTTGGGATTATCAGGATGTGCCGCAGCGAGCAGAGTTATTCAATGTGATTCGTAGTTTGAATTATTTACGGAATAATTTTGACGTGTTTCATACCACAGCCTATCAAGCAAAAGTATCTGATTCTAATTGGAAAACATTCACGTTATATGGCGATAATGAAAGAGCGAATGTAATTGGAAATTTTGACTTAGAAACACGGACGGCTGACCCTAAATTTCCCGAAACAGGCATCTGGTACGAGTTTTTCACTGGCGAAATTTTGGAAGTCACCAGCCTGGATGACGAAATGACTTTAGCGCCTAGCGAATATCGAATTTATACGGATTTTGAAATAGAAGCACCTGATTTTGTCAATTCTATTACAGATGTAGAATCGTCTGATTTTCAATTCAATACGTTTCCAAATCCAACAGCAGACAACTTTAATATTGTGTTTAATTTAGACAAAGAAGCAGCGGTAAAAGTGACGTTATTTGATGTGACCGGAAAGGCTGTTTTGTCAATTTTTGAAGGACAAAAATTAGCGGGAAATCATAATCTGGAAGTAACTGATAATCTGTCCGCAGGCGTTTACTTTGTAGAGTTAAATGTAGGGACAGTGCAGGAGACTCGGTTGATGATAGTGCGGTGATTTTGTAGTTTATTTTAAGTTTAGCAAATTAATATTTTTTGCTATTCAGTAGCGCTTCTCTGTCCGTCCGCACCACGAGAGAAATTCTCATAGAGGGAGCAAAAACTCTATAGAACGCGAATTAAATAAACTTCGGTTCTTGAACCAGCAGATTTTGGTTTCATTTTGTGCTTTGAAAATCCGTTTTATGTTGATATAATGAGGGTTTTCAAAGTGCAAAATGAGCGCAAAAGATGCTTTCGTTTGAACACTCGTATAAATAATCGCTTCATGCGAATTTTGAAAAATCTTTCGATATTTTTTTTCTGTTGCCTTTTGCTTTTTTTTATTTAAAATCCGTTGAGTACTGTCTTGAAATATAATAAACGCTTCTCCCTCGTGGCGAAGAGTTGGCACAAAGCTGGCATGAACAATCATGTGTTCACCGTTGGCCTTTACAAATATACCTGGTGTTCTAAACGCTTCTTTATTCCTGATGCGTATCGCGTGTTGATTAGTCCCTTCTTGAAGATTGTTTCCTGGGAAAATTGGCGAGGTTTTTGGCACAAATTGGAAGCGATTTTTTTCTTGTAACGCTTCTTTGCTTTCATAACCAAAAATCTTTACCGCTGCATCATTACAACCCGTCATTTTTTCTCGATTGTAATCATAAATCACAATACCATCCACGATATTGTTGTACAACGTATCGAACATTGATTTTGTATTCAATGATTGATTAGCAATTTGTACTTTTTCCGTGACATCCGTTGCTGTTCCAATAATTTTGACGGTCGTGCCACAGCGTTCGTGGACATTCAAGTCTATTTGAAAATATGCAACTTCGTTGTTGACGACTACATTTAAGTCATATCGAAAATGTGAACATTCCTCGTTTTGCATTTGCTCTATCGCATTCGTCAGTGCTATCCGAGTTTGCGTTGGTACATAATCCAAAATAGATTGCCCTACGATTGTAGCATTTTCGGTATTTAATAATTGTATAAAAGCGGAATTCGCATACACGAAGCAATCATCATTCAAGTAGAATATACCAGATTGATTATCCCTAACCAGTATATTGAATAGGTGCTGCTTGTCAAAACCTCTCGTTTTGATGGCTAAATCATCTATTTTTTGCTTCAAAAGGTGGTGATTATATGTATGAAGAAAAATGCTTTGCGGGAGGGAGTAACAGGGGAATTGCTATAATTTTAGCAATGTATATTTAAAATACTCAAAAAGCATTCCTAAATTGGGCACTAAGGGAATTATTGGTAAAAGATAATCGTAAAAGTTTAAGGCAAGCAGGATGAATTCATAGGCTATTCAGTATCTAACGGTATGCACCTCGGGGTTTTAAAAAGAGAAAAACTGAATTTTATAAAAATCCAGTTTTTCCCTTTTGAGAACCCTTGAGCCGTAAATCAATCTACAGCTTCACAAATTTCACCATAGAAACGACACCATTGTTGACAGTCTTCAAAAAGTACTGTCCTGCTACCAAATCCGATAAATTCAAATTAGTAGAAAAAGTACCATTTTCAATTTTTTCTTGCGCAACTAAGCGTCCTTGAAGGTCGTAAATTTCTAACGCAATATCGCGTTGTGCCTCTTCTGCAACTTCAACAATCATCTCTTCTTGCACCAAATTAGGACGAATCAAAATCGTTGCATCTTTGCCCATCACCACTGACACCACATTGCTATATTCATATACGCCATCTTCATCTACTTGCTTCAATCGGTAATAATTCACACCATTTTCAGGTGTATCGTGATTGAATTGATAATCTAAAACGATGTGTGAATTGTGCGCGCCTGCAATTTCACCAATTTTCCGGAAAGTTTGACCAGTTTGACTGTGTTCGATTTCGAAACGGTCGTTGTGAGTTTCAGAAGCCGTTTGCCAAAACAAGTTGATAGATTCTGTTTGCTTTTGAGCGCGGAAGTTGATTAGTTCTACAGGAAGAGCTGCGTTCATGGCGCCCGGTGTTTCAGGAGCAACAAACCATGAGCCACGTTGAACAGATTCAGTACTACTTGCTCCGTTTTCATCCTCATCAATTTGTTCGGTCAATCCCAAATCAGTAAGAATATCGTCATCTGCATCACCAGTATCATATGCTAAAGCATCTACTAAATTTATAGTTGTCGCAGGTGTGTTATTTGGAAAATCAGTCGCATCACCTAAATAAATGGCGATAGCTTCAGGACCATCTTGTAATGAATCAAACACTCCAACTACTTCATCACAATAACCATTAGAATTTGTATTTTCACAAAGTACATAATAACCTCCGGGAGGTATAGTTATTCCATCCAAATCATAAGCCCATTCTGAATCATTTCCATTACCATTGAAGTGAACAATAACCAAACCGTCTAGTGTAAAGCCATTTTCACTATACAGCTCAATAAATTCGCTTCCTGTAGGAGTACAGTTACTTTCATTGATTCGAATATCAGCCGTAGTTGGTAAATCATCATTAGTGATAGTAACCGTGTGTTGATCGGTACCAATAGTAGCTAATCCAGCACTTCCTGTCGCTAAGTCCAATAATAAATCAAATGTTTCGTCAGCTTCTACATCGGTATCTCCGTTAATTGTTATCATTACATCCTTTGTTGCGGGGTACGATTCTGCAGCAGTAAATACTACATCAACGCCTACTCCATTATAATCACCACCTTCTGTCGCTGTATTCGCAATCGAAATAACTTCAACTGTTGCATCTGAAGTAGGGGCAGAAGACATAGAAACCGCAACATTATGTGTTGATGTACCCGAGTTTCCTTCAGCTATATCACTATTGCTAAGTACAAAATCAACAGTTGGTCCTGTCGCGACACAAGAAGTCGAATGATTTCCTAAACTTGCAGGGCTTCCTGATACATATCCTGTTACTTCCCATTCTGAGTCAGTAGTATTCGTTCCTGCTGAAGTTGTCCAATTTGTATTAGGACTACAAATTGTTGATTTTCTTGTCAAAGTTTTATCTTTCGTTGCATTTGTCACTCCTGCTACATTCCATCCAGTACCAGGGTCTGGCCCTTCTTCTCCGATAATATCGATTACAACAAAACTTCCTGACATATCTTTTGCCAAAGCAACAGCATCATTACCATTCCACCCTGCAAATGAGTTATAAACATCTACACCAGTTGGCGTATTTGTAGAATTATTTGCTAAGACGAAAACATCACCATCTGCTAAGACTGCTCCTGATTCAAAATCATAAATTTGTTCAGGAAGTGTTCCTCCATTAGTTAATCTTTGTAGTTGATAATTACCATCTAATGTCACAGAAACTCCTGTGCCATTATAAATCTCAATATATTTACTATTTCCT
The DNA here is from genome assembly GCA_964445895.1 of uncultured Saprospiraceae bacterium. Taxonomy (GTDB): domain Bacteria; phylum Bacteroidota; class Bacteroidia; order Chitinophagales; family Saprospiraceae; genus CAYUNA01. Next base: position 6,206 of record CAYUNA010000270.1, read on the forward strand.
GAACTTCCTTCTCCATATTCCGAAATAATCAAATCTGTAGCTTGACCAAATGAAGTACAAAAAAATGCAAATAACAAAACCCCAAAAAGTAATAATTTCTTCATAATAAAATATTAAAGATGAATGTAAATATCAGCC
>CAYUNA010000271.1:0-6321 GCA_964445895.1 uncultured Saprospiraceae bacterium
CTGATTTTCAGGATTTTGGAGGCAGAAAGATTAATAGAAAAAATAAATATGGTTTTAAGGAAGGGATATGGATTGAATTCTATGAAAATAAAAAAATAAAAAGTAAAACTCAATATCCAGAAAGTTCTATTTATTATGAGCCATATCGAATATGGAAGAAGGAATTTTTCGAATCGGGAGAATTATCATTTTACAGCCGAAAAGATACAATTGAGTCATGGTTTAATGATGGAGAATTAAAAACTCAAATTATAGAATATACAATCAGAGATACGTCTTTAAAAAAAACCATTAAGAAACACGAAAATAGGCATCTTAAAGAAATGTCACTATTTAGGGAATATCCTACGATTCATAAAAGTGAATTTGATTCTCAATATGACACAGAAGGCGAAAAGTGGGAATATATTTATAAAGAAACTTTTTACACTAATGGTCAAAGAAAATATTTAGAGAAGAATGATACGTCGTATACTTGGTTTGAAAATGGTCAATTAAAAATTAAGAGCTATGATTCGGCCTCGATAGAATATGATAACTTTGGTAATATTATCAAAAAACAATTTTATTGGAAGCGACCAGGCATGAAAGGTTGGGGAGACTTAAATAATTGTCTTTCAGTAGATTATTATAAATCTGGAGATATTCAAAAGATTTATCTTAGGCGAGATGAACTGATAGGAGATGGTCATTCATTAGGCCCAAATTTACATTATGAATGGAAGTGGAATGAAAATCAAATACTTATTGATTCTCCTGAAAATTGGGATGAAGAATACCCTTGGGTTAATATAAAAGAAATAAAAACTACCGTCAACAAATAGCAAGTAATACGACGGGGCACAAGGCGTGCCCTTCGATAGTACTGGCTGTGGAACAAAAACCGGGCTCACAAAAGCTCGGCACGCCAATTAGCCGCAACCGTTCAATCACAATTAAACTATGAGATTAAGTATTCTAATTATAACATTATTGCTTCAATTCAATTTATCAAGTCAAGAATTGGCAAGCAAAAACAGTATAGCTATTGGTTCGACAATTGAAATAAAATCTTCAATTCTTAAGGAAACACGAGAAATATACATCTATCAGCCTGAAGGACTTTGGGGCATGGATAATAATTTATCCAACCTTCCTGTAATCTATGTACTTGATGGAGAAAGTCAATTCAATCATACATCAACAACTGTGGATTTTCTCAGCACCGCAACAAATGGAAATGACTTTATACCCCGTTCAATAGTCGTTGGGATACCTAATACCAATAGAGTCAGAGACTTAACTCCGAAAGAAGATGAAGAATTTGAAATGTCAGGTGGCGGACCTCAGTTCCTTGAATTTATAACAAGTGAGCTAATTCCTTACATTGACAGCACTTACCACACCTCAAATCACAGAACAATTATTGGACATTCTTTAGGTGGTCTATTGGTTTTTGAAACTCTACTAAGAAAACGAGAATATTTTGACAACTACATAGCAATAGATCCTGGATTCGGATTTGCTGATGAATCTTTTTTGCATGAAGTAATGGATTCGTTGGACTATTGCGAATTATCAGCTGAAAATTTATATTTCACTTCAGCGAATAACCGCCCGATGTTTCTTGCTAAAGAAGATTTGATGTCCGATAGTTCAAAATTCATGAAGGCTATTGATATTCCCAATCAAAAATTTATAAAGGAGAAGGATTTAAAAAATTGGAATATTAACATAACGACTAAGCATTACCCGGATGAAAATCATTATTCACTACCTCATATTTCAACAAATAATGGACTGAAAGAACTTTATCACTTTTATTCTTTTTCAGAAATAACAAATTACTATCACCCAAAGTATAAGAACAAAAACGAACTCATAAAAAAGCTAAAAAAACATTATAGTCAAATTAGCGACGAGTTGGGATATGAGGTCGTTCCTATGCAAGGATACATCAATTCATTCGCTTATGGTTTAAGTCATTTTGACAGACAAGATTTGACTGTTGAATTATTAGAATACAACATAGAACTACACCCCAATGACCCAATAATGTATAATAACTTAGGCTATTTCTATATGTCTCAAGAAGAAAACCTGAAAGCAATTAAAATGTATCAAAAATCATTAGAATTAGAGAAAGACGAATGGGTAATAGCAACAATAGAAGAATTGAAAAAAAAGATTGAGGATAACCGTAGATAGGACAAAGATACCTTTTTTCGTTGGAGACGACGTCTATTTCAAGATAATTTGAGACCTTGCTCTCTTTTGAAATCAACGTATCCGCTACCTGAGCACTTACAAAGAAAACTTTCTGTTTCTAAATGATTTTATTTGGTCAATGTATTTTGCTAAAGGTTAATTTAGAGACAGGTTAAGGTTACAAAATCTGAATCTGCCCCTCAAAAAGACATCGTGCGTCACCTATAGGTTCATCCGAATGTTAGTTGTATCAAATGTCATATTATTTGTTCTTTTGCTATCACCTGTCCGCCCGCACCACGAGAAATATCCTCTCAGACGGAGCGACAACTGGATTTTTCCTAAAAATCCAGTTGTCGCTCCGTCTAAAAAAAGAAATCCGTGGTGCGGGCGGACAGAAGCTAGCTATGGAACAGCACCAAATTCTAAAGTGCAAAATGAGCGCAAAAGATGCCTTCAAAAATCGAAGGTTATTTAATTCGCGTTCTTTAACAAATTTATGCAAACACCTAATTTAAATTATGTCAATTTTCAAAGAAAACGAATCCTTCTCCAACCTGCACCACGTCGAAAAGGCACTCCCAATCGGAGAATACGAATACTGTGATTTCACCAATTGCGATTTTTCCAATGCTGACTTATCTGCTTACATCTTTTTAGAATGCGCGTTTGACAACTGTAATTTTAGCTTGGCGACGTTGCAAAAAACGGCGTTTAAAGATGTGAAATTTACGAATTGTAATTTATTAGGCGTGAATTTTCAAGACTGCGACCCATTTTTATTAGAAATGCATTTTAAAGATTGTCATCTAAATCTGGTGTCTTTTTTCAAATTAAAATTGAAGGGAATAACGTTTAAAAACTGCAATTTGCAAGAAGCTGATTTTATGGAAGCTGACTTGACGGATGCTGTTTTTGAACATTGCAATCTCAGTCGCACCACGTTTGAAAATACCATTTTAGAAAAAGCCGATTTTAGAACGGCACAAAATTATTCCATCAATCCATCCCGCAATCGAATGCGAAAAGCCAAATTTTCAAAAGAAAACATCACTGGCTTATTAGACCATTTTAATCTCAACATTGAGTAACTTCTAATTGCTCATTGCTCATTGCTATTGCTCAACAACTTCCCCTTCCACCATCAGCTTTTCACTTTTCCGTTGACCGTGGAAAAAGACGCGAGCATACTTCTGAAAATAGCCTAATTTTTGTGCGTCATATTCTATTTTTACCATGCCAACCGAGTCGGGCATAATCACATCCTCCTGCCATTCGACTGCCGTACAGCCGCAAGACGTTCGTACATTATCAATCGTCAATGGTTCGTCGCTGACATTTTTGTAAGCAAAATAATGGACACCCGCTTTTTTATGGGTCAGTACGCCAAAGTCGTGTGTGGTATCGGTGAGCCATTCGACTTTTTTAGAAAAAGTGGAAGTAAAAGACAAGGAAATTGCGGCTGTTAAGAGAAGAAGTATCCATACGTTTTTCATGTTGTTCATATTGTATTGTTGAAATTTGCTGGGTTAAAAATCCATTTTCAAACGTAAATTAATTCGTCGTGAAGTCAAATAATTGGGTATTGCATATTGTTGTTCAAACACCGTTTTAATCCAGGTATTCGAGGCTTGATTTTGCACTTGCATGAGGTTGAAAATTTCCAAACTCAACCAGGTATTCTTTGAAAAACGCAATGGATGCCGTGTTTTGCGTTCTTTCCATGACTCATTCCATAATAGAATCGAAAAGCCCATGTCCACCCGATGATACGGCGAGAAACGGTAGACATTTCGATAGACTTTATTGTTGCCCAAAATACCATAAGGAAGACCCGTTCCGACGGTAAAGTTTAGGTGCATTTTGATGTTTTCGTTGTTCTTCAAATAGTCTTGAAAGAATACCGACAAGGCCATGAATTGGTCGGTTGGTCGAGCAGCATTATCGACGGGTTGCCCTTCTGATTCGCCGATTTCTCGTTGCAAATGTTGCACACCATTTAAGCTTTCGCGAGCCCGCAAAAAGGATAAATTAAACCAGGATTCTGCACCCGGTACAAATTCTCCATTTAACCTAAAATCAACTCCTGCGACGTAACCCGACGCATCATTTTCACCAGAATATCGGATACGGACATTGTCAATTTCGTAGGAGACCAAATTCCACAGTTTTTTATAATAAGCCTCTACTATAAAGCGGACAGGTTTTGGATTTAATTTACCCAAAAAGAAGTCATACGTCAAGCCACCAACGACATGCGCAGAACGTTGGGCGGTGACTTTATCTTCCATATTTATCGTTCCGTCTGGTCTTCGCAATTCCCGATAAAAAGCAGGTTGAAAATATAATCCACCCGCCAGCTTGTAAGATATGTCCTTGTCTTTCAGTGGTTTGTATAGTATTTGCGCTCTCGGCGAAACGAAGAATTCATTATTGAAATCCCAATAAGAAGCCCGTACTCCTGCCGATAATTTCATCTGTGCTACACTATCTTTTTCCCAGGTATAAGTGTCTTGAATGAAAGCATTGAGGCGGTTACTACGCAGCGTATTTTGTGATTTTAAAACAGAGAACAACTCGACCTGTTCGGGATTGTAACTGAGCGAGTAACCTGCCGAATCCAGGCGTTCCCATTCATTGATTTTATCATTAATGTATTCGTGTTGATATTTCAAACTTGCCTGTAAAAAATGGCTACTCGTTTTGGATTCATCCTCTTGTTCTTTTTGAATCTCCCAGCCACCTCGAATTTCCGCATTGGTTACATTTAAATCCAGAAAATTACGGACATATTGATGCTGTGTCCCTGAGCCTAATTCTGCAATGACTTCCCCAAAATTATCGCTACCCAAATCCGCATCAATTTCTCTCAAGCTATAATCTCCAATGATGTCAAAACGTTCATTTTCATCACTTGTATAGCTTGATGCTAAAAATTTAATGAAGTAAGGATTCTTTTCTCTTTCAGGCAAATAAGTTAAAGAAATGCCACCCATCGAATTGGTGAAATCATCCGTTTCTTGTCCTTCATAAACGGTAAATAATTCCAATGCAAAATCAATCAATCCAAGTGCCGTGCTACGCGTTGCCGGTTTGAAATTAAACTCCGAGCGGTTAAAATTTCCAATAACACCCAATTGCAAATCTCGGGTCAAATCAAACGTAAAATAGCCTTGAATATCCGCAAAGTTGGGCTGATATTCACCCGTTACATCTAATGAGCCCAGCAGGTATTTAGTGGTTTTGTACCGCGCTCCGACGAGGTAGCGGAATTTTTTATACTTATCCGTTCCCAACATTTTACTCCCTTCAATATGTGCCGAACCACCCAACAAACTCAAGCCAACCGAGCCTCCAAATTTATCTGCTCTTTTGTATTTTACATCCAAAACGGAGGACATCTTATCTCCATATTTTGCTTCAAAACCTCCCGAAGAGAACGACAGATTTTGAATCAAGTCAATATTTGGAAACGTCAAGCCTTCCTGCTGCCCTGCCCGAATCAGTTGTGGGCGATAAATTTCAAAATCGTTGACATAAACCAGGTTTTCGTCATAATTTCCACCACGTACGTTGTATTGCGAAGTCAATTCTCCACCGCTACCACTTGATGTACCCAGGGCAATGTGTGGTAGTACCGATTCGAGGTTTCCCGTTGTGGTCGGCAATAACTTTAGCTCGGTCACATCCTCGCGTATCATGCCTGCGCCTTCAATTTTACTTTCCTTAACGATAATTTCAATATCTGAATCCGTCGGCGCCATGGTTACATTGATTTGGCGAGTACTTCGTGCGGGCATCGGTGCCACCTCTTTTTCTGTCTCCTTAAATCCCACTCTTGAATAGACCATCGTAATCGACTGATTGGCAGGAACATTCAGTTTGTAAATTCCTCGTTGATTGGTTTCCGTTGAAGTATTTGTGCCTTTGATGTAGACGGTCACGAAGTCTGCGGACTCTTTGGTGAGTCCGTCGATGACGCGGCCGGAGATGATGGCGGTTTGGGCGAAAGTAGCCGCTGTGAATATCAAAAAAATAATAGGTAGTAGAAATATCTTTTTCATTTTTATTTTTATCTTGAAATTTGATAAACGGTGCAGCGCGACGAACCTCTTGGGTAAACGTATTCTGATA
>CAYUNA010000272.1:0-2751 GCA_964445895.1 uncultured Saprospiraceae bacterium
GGCATTACACATCCAAACATCCCCTGCTACCCAAACATACATGCAGGCTAACTAAACAACTATGAGTCTCCCTTTTTACCAGTACTTGAAAGGTACTAAGTTTGAACGCAATGCCAGTACCCTATTCTTAATTATGGGTCTTTTCGGTATAGTACTCTCCTTGACTTCTTTTGTTTCTTTTGAAAAACCAGCGAATAATTTTTCGCATCTCGATGGGTTTTCGACAGGCTTTTTAAGTAAAACGGAACAACCAATAGCGCAAGCGAATTGGCGAGGTTCTACAGCTGAAAATCATTTTATTCAACACTTCGATTTTGACCCAAATACCGCATCAAAAGAAGAATTCATACAGTTGGGTTTATCCAAGAAAATTGCTACAACCATTCACAATTTTCGAGCTAAAAATGGGAAGTTTTATAAGCCCGAAGATTTACAAAAAATCTATGGCTTTCGGATGGAAGATTACGAAAGACTAAAGGACTTTGTAAAAATTTCAGGTCAAAAACCGTTGGTAAAAAAGGAAAGAAAACTCAATCAAAAAACTGATAACCAGATACTTACAAAGCCCTTTAAATTCAATCCAAACAAAGCAAGTGCTGAGGATTTTCAACAATTGGGTTTGCCTAAAAAACTTGCGCAGCGCATTATCAATTATCGAAACAAAGGCGGTCATTTTTATAAAAAAGAAGACCTAAAAAAGATTTATGATTTTACAGAAGATTTGTATTCACAACTGAAAGATTATATCGTTTTACCGAAGCAAGAAAAAGTTGGGAATTATGCTCAATCTGCCCTTGTAAAAAAAGAATATCTTAGCGACAAATCCAACCGTCCATCGATTAAAATTGACATCAACCAATCCACAGTTGAAGACTGGCAACAGCTACGTGGGATAGGTCCGGGCTATGCCAAGAAGATTGTAAATTTTCGAGAAAAGCTAGGTGGATTTGCGTCAATTAATCAGGTTGGAGAAACGTATTATTTTCCAGATAGTGTATTTCAAAAAGTCAAACCATTTTTAGTAGAGTCTCCAGTTTTGGAAAAAATAAACATCAATCAAGTTGAGGAAGAAGCCTTAAAAAAGCATCCTTATTTTTCGTGGAAACAAGCCAAAGCAGTCGTTCGCTATCGAAAACAACATGGAGATTTTAAGGATTTATCCGATTTGAAAAAAATTATTGGCGTATTTAACGCTTCAGATTGGACGAAAATTAGTCCATATTTAGAATTTTAAACATGATTTTTTGGACAAATTGTAACACGTTCACAAAATTTCCTACATTTGAGGGTCAGGAACATTAAAGCAATAATTTCAATGCTACGAAATTCAACTTTCAAATAATATGGAATTTTTCACGGGATTACTACGAGGAGGTTTAGGCATCTTTTTCTGCTTAGCCGTCTGTTTTTTATTGAGTAACAATCGGAAGGCAATCAATTGGAAATTGGTCGGTTGGGGTCTGGGCTTGCAAATCTTTTTAGCAATTGCCATCTTAAAAGTACCAATCATTGAAACTGTTTTTCAGACTGTTGCCAACTTTTTTGTAGTCGTTTTACAATTTACCGATGCTGGTGCAGAATTCTTATTTTCGGGTTTGGTTACAGATATGGATACCTTCGGGTATATTTTTGCTTTCAAAGTCCTTCCTACGGTAGTGTTTTTCTCAGCATTGTCTTCCCTGCTTTATTATTTAGGCATTTTACAAGTTATTATCAAAGGTTTTGCGTGGTTAATGAGTAAGACCATGAACTTAACTGGTGCAGAAAGTCTGGCTGCTGCTGCCAATGTGTTTATCGGTCAAACGGAAGCCCCTTTGGTGGTAAAACCATTTTTAGAACGAATGTCAAAATCTGAAATGTTGTGCTTAATGACAGGAGGTATGGCGACGATTGCGGGTGGTGTTTTTGCTGCATATATTGGCTTTTTGGGTGGTACTGATACGATAGCGCAGGAATTATTTGCCAAGCATTTGCTGGCGGCTTCATTGATTTCTGCCCCTGCGGCGATTGTGGCAGCAAAACTGCTTTATCCTGAGGAAGAAACGATTAGCCTGAAAAGACAAAAATTGGATATTGCGCCGCAAGAAGCGGGTAGCAATGTATTGGATGCGATCTCTCGTGGTACAACGGATGGGTTGAAATTGGCAGTAAATGTAGGAGCAATGTTGCTTGTTTTTACGGCAATGATTGCAATGGTTAATTATGTTTTAGGTGATTTATTTGGTGCATGGACGGGCTTGAATGGTGTAGTGGATGCTAATTTTGAGCAATTTTCTCAATTTAATTTAGAATTCATTTTGGGAATTATTTTCGCACCTATAGCTTGGCTGTTGGGTGTAGATTGGGCGGATTCAATGATTGTTGGGCAGCTTTTAGGTATCAAAACGACGATAAATGAGTTTGTTGGCTACGCACAATTGGAAGGAGTGAAAGACCAACTTTCAGATAAATCGTTGTTGATTGCCACTTACGCACTCTGTGGTTTCGCTAACTTCGCTTCCATTGGAATTCAAATTGGTGGTATTAGCGCGATTGCTCCAGGACAGCGAAAAGTACTGACGGAATTAGGTATAAAAGCCTTGATTGGTGGTACAATTGCTAGCTTTTTAACGGCGGCGATTGCGGGGATTTTGGTATAAATGGGCATAGCTAAACTATTGGCATTAGTGTTAGATAAAGGGTATTTGAGGTTCTAAACATGAGCCATTCAATTTTTAATTCAATGAGTTGCGGTGCAAAATCACCCCTTTT
>CAYUNA010000272.1:2851-6315 GCA_964445895.1 uncultured Saprospiraceae bacterium
CCCTTTGAGAGCTCTTGAGCCGCGCATAATTTATTTTCTTCCGGGAACATTTTCGGCTCATAATGCTCAACGAATAGATTAGACTAAAAATTCAGGATAACAAATGTTTTGAACCTCAAGATACCAACCATTTCACCACAGCGAGATTTTCATGGAGGCTATATCAAATGGTTTCCTGAGGAACGCGAAGTAAAATTGCCTTTTGCTACAACCCCGATTTAATTTATCGCTTCCAAGCCCTTGTCATTTCCCGCTTGCCTGGAGGCCCAGGAATAGCTTCAATTTCAAAACCGATGCTTTTCAACGTACGTTTGACCACGCCCTTAGCACAATACGTCGTCATTACTCCACCTACTTTCAATGCAGCATACATTTTTTTCATCAAATCAACTTCCCACAGTTCAGGCTGTGCATTTGGCGCAAAGGCATCGAAGTAAATCACATCATATTTTCCAGTTTCATCAATTTCTAAAAAATCTTTTTGCAATTTTTGAAAGCTAAAAAAATCAGCTAATTCAATAGACTTTCCCCAATCACAGGTATGTAATTTATCAAAAACAGCACAATCATTTTCAGCATTTAAAATTTGAGGATAATTCAATTCTCGCGCCTGTTCGACAGTGATTGGATAAATTTCATAAGTATCCATCTTGATGTTCAAACGCTTATTTTTCGCTTCCAGGTAAGTCATAAAAACATTCAATCCTGTACCAAAACCGATTTCTAAAACGGCCAATTCTTTGGAATTTTCAGCTTTTTGATATAAACCTGCTTCGATAAAAACGTGTTGAGATTCCTGCACTGCACCGTGTTTGGAATGATAAGTCACCCCAAATTTTTCAGATAGTAAAGAGTGCGAACCGTCGGTTGTTTCGATTATTTCAGTCATTGTTTAAATTGATTTTTTTTAAATAGAAATAGCCTAACAGATTGTTAATCAATCTATTAGGCTATTTGAATTAAAAGAACAGAATCAAGTTCTTTTACCACGTATTTTCATAGCTCTCATGCAGTTCACTTACAGAAATATCCAAGTGAGAAGCATCATACGTGCATTCACCATTGCGAATCAACAGCACTTGCGGCGATTCATGGTGTATAGAGAAACGGTCAGCGATGGCTTGAGAAATGTCGCGATGCGCAATCAAATCTAAATAATAAGGTTCTAACTCTGACACGGGAAAATCCCAATCGTCTTCCAAACGAAACCGCGCCATTGAGCTAATGCTACAACGAGTGCTGTGTTTGAAAATTAGAACAGGCGTCTCCTTCGAACGCGTCACAATTTCATCAAGTTGCTTAACTGATATTAGTTGCTTCCACTTCATATTATTCGCAAATTGTTGCCGCAGCTGCCGTAGCGACTGCATTTGCAGCTTGTACTGCCATTTTATCTACTGAAAAATTTGAGGGACAGCCATAGCCTTTATTACAAGAAGTAAAAGAGGACGCAAAAGCTGCAAAAGCGAAAAACAAAACGGTTGATTTTAACATTCGTTTTTTCATGACAAAAGGATTTTATGTGATTTTAAAGGTGGTCAAACCTTTGAAATCTTTCGTAATTGGATGTGTTAAATTGAGCTATATTATATAATAAAGCAATTGAACGTCGATGGTTTTCAAAATAGTGCCCATTTTTCAAAAAAAATTCAGAAAAAACCTGAATTCTCCTTCGAATGTGTAATTTGGGCGCAAAAGTACGGATTAGTCACCTTTAAAAAAATTGTAAAGTGTTAAAACCACGACTTTCTGTTCAATGTTTACAATAATCGGCAAAAATACCGATACTGAAAGATTTTTTTATATGCGAATTCATTTGATTGCAACTGGCGGCGCAGTAATGCACAACCTTGCTCTTGCGCTACATAACAACCATCATACCGTAACGGGCTCGGATGATGAAATTTATAATCCAGCCCGTGACCGGCTCGCAAAATATGGCTTGCTGCCCAAACAAATGGGTTGGCATCCCGAAAATATTACCGCCGATATTGACGTGATTATTCTCGGTATGCACGCCCGCATCGATAATCCAGAATTGTTGAAAGCACAGGAATTAGGCATCACCATTTATTCTTTTCCCGAATATATCTACGAACATGCTAAAGACAAAACCCGCATTGTCGTATCAGGAAGTCATGGAAAAACCACGACTACTTCCATGATAATGCACATTTTGCGAAAATGTAACAAGCGATTCGACTATTTAGTTGGCGCACAGCTCGAAGGATTTGAACGAATGGTCAAATTATCGGATGCACCGTTGATGATTATTGAAGGAGATGAGTATTTATCTTCGGCATTGGATAGGCGTCCGAAATTTTTGCATTATCGCCCTCAGTTTGCCATCATGACGGGTATCGCTTGGGATCATATCAATGTTTTTCCCACTTTTGAAGCGTATTTGGAACAATTTAGTTTGTTTTTAGAAAATTTAGCACCTGACGCTACCCTATTTTTCTATCAAAAAGATAAACATATCAAGGGGATTTTAAAAAATGCAAAAGCTGAATTTTCGGCGACGCCTTATGAAGGTTTCAAAGCAAAAACAGTTGGAAAAGAAACAACAATTCCCAGCCGTTGGGGTGAAAATGTGCCAATACAGATTTTTGGAGAACACAATATGGAAAACCTAAAAGCAGCTTATTTGGTTTGTCAGGAAATTGGGATTAGTCACGATGAATTTTTTGAAGCCGTACAAAGTTTTAAAGGGGCAGCAAAGCGTTTGCAATTGTTGCGAAAAGAATGGACTTCAAATGTTTGGTTGGATTTTGCGCATGCCCCATCAAAAGTTCGGGCTACGGTGAAAGCGGTTAAGCATCAGTATGCGAACAGACAATTATTGGCTTGTGTGGAATTGCATACCTTTAGTAGTTTGAATAAAAAGTTTCTACCTGAATATCAAGGGGCATTGGATGCTGCGGATATTGGTGTAGTATTTTTTAGTGAGCACACTTTAAAAATGAAGCAGTTGCCGCCAATTTCAAAAGAAGACATTCAGGCGAATTTTAACCATCCAAATTTGCATGTTTTTACAGAAAGAGCACCGTTTGAAACATTTTTAAAAGAGCAGGATTGGAAAAAGAAAAACTTGTTATTGATGAGTTCTGGAAATTTTCAAGGGGTGAATTTTGAGGAGTTAATGGAGGCGCTATTTTAGCACCGAACAAATTATTTTGTACATTTTGCTATCTTTTGTCCGCCTGCACCACCTAATTATTTTTTTATAGACGGAGCAAAAGTTTCTTTGCATTTAAACCAAGAGGAGTTTGAGGATGAAAAATGATTTTGCAAAAATCATTTTTCATCCTCAAGAACCCCACACGCGTTGCCGCAGGCAACGCGCAGTTTTTTTTGAAGCTCGAAAACCTTAAGATTTTTTCGCTTCTCGTTACGCAAAAAACCAACCTAACTCACTGCAAATCAATCAATTGCCTATCAAATGGACTCAACGCCGTCCCCTT
>CAYUNA010000273.1:0-1392 GCA_964445895.1 uncultured Saprospiraceae bacterium
GGAAAATGATTTGGAAAAATTGATGATAAAATTTAAAAACACACAATGGCAAAATCAAAAAAGACTACAGTAACCTTGGGAGAAAAAGAATACTTCAAAGGCATCCCGAAAATAAAATATGAAGGGAAAAAATCTAAAAATCCTTTCTCTTTCAAATGGTACAACGAAGACCAAAAGGTAGGTGGCAAAACGATGAAAGACCATTTTCGTTTTGCAATTGCTTACTGGCATACCTTCTGCGGAGATGGTGCTGACCCGTTTGGTTCACCTACAAAAAAATTTCCTTGGCTAACAAGTCCTGACCCGATTCAAAGTGCCAAAGACAAGATGGATGCTGCATTTGAATTCATCACAAAAATAGGCGCACCTTATTATTGTTTTCACGATGTAGATATGGTAGATGAAGGTGCGACGCTGGCAGAGTCTGAGTCACGGCTTCAAACCTTGACAGACTATGCTTTGCAAAAGCAAAAAGCATCGGGTGTGAAATTACTTTGGGGTACTGCCAATCTATTTTCCAATCCACGATATATGAATGGGGCGGCTACTAATCCTGATTTTGATGTGGTGGCTTATGCAGGTGGGCAAGTGAAAAATGCAATAGATGCAACAATCAAGTTGGGTGGCGAGAATTATGTGTTTTGGGGTGGGAGAGAAGGTTATATTTCTTTGCTCAATACGAATATGAAAAGGGAAATAGACAATCTTGCGCAGTTCTTACACATGGCAAAAGACTATGCACGGAGTCAAGGATTTAAAGGGACATTTTTTATTGAACCCAAACCTTGCGAACCTTCTAAGCATCAATATGATTATGATTCTGCAACGGTAATTGCCTTCCTTCGAGAGTATGATTTGTTAAATGATTTTAAATTAAATTTAGAGTTCAATCACGCAACTTTGGCAGGGCATACGATGGCACATGAAATGCAAGTAGCAGCAAATGCAGGTTTGTTAGGCAGCTTGGATGCCAATCGAGGTGACTATCAAAATGGTTGGGATACCGACCAGTTTCCAAATGATTTGTATGAGTTAACAGAGTGCATGTTGGTCTTTTTACAAGCAGGCGGATTGCAAGGTGGAGGCATTAATTTTGATGCAAAGACTCGCCGTAACTCAACAGATTTAGAGGATATCTTTCATGCACATATTGGAGGAATGGATGTTTTTGCCAGAGCATTATTAATTGCTAATGATATTTTGAAAGAATCAAAATATAAAGAATTGATGAAAAATCGCTACGCTTCTTTCACCCGCGGCAAGGGAGCAAAGTTTACTAAAGGCAAATTGTCTTTAGAAGATTTATCCAAAATTGCTACGAAAAAAGGAGAACCTGAAATGCGAAGCGGCAAACAGGAAATGTTTGAAAATATTATTAATCAATATATTTAA
>CAYUNA010000273.1:1492-6300 GCA_964445895.1 uncultured Saprospiraceae bacterium
AAACGAAAAATCAACTTTTATGGAACAATTAGATTATATCACCCTCTCTGGCTATTTCGTCATGCTACTTGCTGTTGCCGTTTGGGTCATTCGAAAAGAAAATAAAAATACAGAAGACTATTTTTTAGCAGGTCGAAATGTCGGTTGGTTTGTCATTGGAGCATCTATTTTCGCCTCCAATATCGGTTCAGAGCATGTGGTCGGTTTGGCAGGAACAGGTGCAGAATCTGGAATGCCAATGGCGCATTACGAATTACATGCTTGGATTGTGCTATTGCTTGGTTGGCTGTTTTTACCATTCTATATGCGGGCGGATGTGTTTACAATGCCAGAGTTTTTAGAAAAAAGGTTTGATGGTCGGTCACGTTGGTTCTTATCCATTTTCTCCATTATCGGTTATGTTTTGACGAAGGTATCTGTAACGATTTATGCAGGAGGAATCGTCGTTTCTCAATTATTGGATATTCCATTTATGGCAGGAGCGGTGGGTACAGTCTTGATTACAGGTTTGTATACCGTGCTTGGTGGAATGCGAGCGGTAATCTATACCGAGGCATTACAGACGGTAATTTTGATTTTTGGCTCTTTGTTAATCACCTATTTTGGGTACACCGCAATTGGTGGATTTGATGAATTAAGAGCAACAGTCGGTAGCGAACATTTCAATATGTGGCGACCTTCGAGTGACCCTGATTTCCCATGGACGGGAATGGTATTCGGAGGAACTATTGTTGGTATTTGGTATTGGTGTACAGACCAATACATCGTACAAAGAACCTTATCTGCTGCCAATATTAAGATTGGTAGAAGAGGTGCTATCTTCGGAGCTTATCTTAAAATTCTTCCTGTTTTTATCTTTTTGATTCCTGGAATTATTGCATTTGGTTTAAAACAAAAAGGCTTGTTGGCTTATGAGAGAAGTGATGAAGTATTTCCTGCAATGGTTCAACAATTATTGCCAACAGGATTGAGAGGTTTAGTAGCAGGAGGATTGATGGCTGCATTGATGAGTTCGTTAGCTTCCGTTTTTAATAGTAGCTCTACTTTATTTACGGTAGATATTTTTAAAAAATTATATCCTGAGTCTTCTGAAAAACGCTTATTAACTATTGGTCGGATTGCAACAGGAATCGTGGTCGTTTTAGGAATGCTTTGGATTCCTATTATGGAGAAAATTGGAGGAGGAGTGTTATATCGATACTTGCAAAATGTACAATCCTACATTGCACCACCGATAACTTGTGTTTTCCTTTTAGGTATTTTATGGAAAAGAGTCAACGCAGTAGGCGCAATTTCAACTTTGTTTTTTGGATTATTAGCTGGAACAGTAAGGATAATTGCAGAATTAACTTACTTGGATAATAATGGAAAATTGATAGAAGGTGCTTCAGGAATATTTGCCACTTATGCGAGTATTAATTTTTCACACATGGCAATTTTCATGTTTATCGCTTGTGTAATAGTTTGTGTGGTAGTGAGTTTATTAACTCCTGCACCGAATGAAGCGAGATTGTCAGGCTTGACATTTGGAACATTGACAGCGGAACAAAAATCATTTAATAAATCAAGTTACGAATGGGTGGACATTGTGGCATCAGTCATGTTGGTGATTGCAGTGCTGAGTGTTTTGATTTATTTCCAAGGTTGATGATATAAAAATTGGCTCTTACAAGGAATTAATTAGTAGAGAATAACCTACCCGTCGGACGATTATCCTGTCTGATGGGTAGGTTTTTTTATATAAATTTCCTAAACAACTGATAGTACAGGATAGACGAAAGAGAATACCTTTTTAATTTTGGTCAAGTTCCTTAATAATAAATACGCACATGCATTTACCTAAATCTTCAATAAATATTTTCACAAAGCATCTAATATGCTTATTTTCCTTCTTCCTGCTACTAACGGCTTGTCAAGATTCAAAAACTGAAAACAGTCCCTGGCAAGAAATATTCGATGGAGAAAGTCTTGCAGGTTGGTCCACTAAAGGGGGCGAGGCGACCTACGAGGTTAAAGACGGCATCATAATCGGAACGACCGTCGCTAATACACCGAATACTTTTCTGACCTCAGACAAAATGTATGGAGATTTCATACTTGAATTAGATTATCTGGTAGATTCTACTATGAATTCTGGCATCCAAATCAGAAGTAATAGTTTTCCTCATTATCAAGATGGAAGAGTGCATGGCTATCAAATAGAGATTGACCCTTCTAAGCGAGCTTGGAGTGGTGGCATTTATGATGAAGGAAGACGAAAGTGGTTAGTTCCCCTAAAAGATAAGCCCAAAGCACAAAAAGCTTTCAAGCAAAATGAGTGGAATACTTATCGAATTGAAGCTATCGGCGATACGATTAAAACATGGATTAATGGCGTGCCTGCGGCGCATTTAATTGATGAAATGACGGCTTCCGGCTTCATCGGTTTGCAAGTACATAGTATAAAAAGTAAAGAAAAAGAAGGAACACAAATCAAATGGAAAAACATCCGCATTATAACAGATAATCTGGCAGACCATGCTATGAAAAGTCCATTGACGCCTGTCATTACAAAAAATAAATTGACGCTGGACGAAGAGAAAAAAGGTTGGCAGCTTTTGTGGGATGGTGAGACAACCAAAGGCTGGCGCGGAGCAAAATTAACGACTTTCCCGACGGACGGTTGGGTGATTGAAAACGGGGAACTGACGGTATTAGAAAATGGCGGGGAAGAATCTGCCGCAGGGGGTGATATTGTGACAACTGAAGTTTATGGTGACTTTGAATTGAAACTTGAATTTAAAATCACTGAGGGAGCAAACAGCGGTATAAAATACTATGTGGACACCGAAATTAATAAAGGTCCAGGCTCTTCTATCGGTTTAGAATATCAAATTTTGGATGATGCACGGCATAAGGATGCAAAGTTGGGTAGCCATGAAGGAAGTCGGACTTTGGCATCGCTCTATGATTTGATAGCAGCAGATTCCAGTAAATATGCCAATGAAATTGGGGAATGGAATACAGCTTACATAAAATCAAAAGACAACCAAGTCGAGCATTGGCTAAATGGGCAAAAAGTCTTGTCGTATGAGCGAAAAGGAGAGGAGTTTTTAAAATTGGTGAGCGAAAGTAAATATGCCAAATGGCCAGACTTTGGGATGTTGGAAAAAGGTCAAATTTTGCTACAAGACCATGGAAATAAGGTTTCTTTTAAAAATATTAAAATCAAAACTCTTTAAATAAGCATCAATGAAATCAAGAAGAAATTTTATCAAAATGGCAGGCACTACGGCGGCGGCAGTTACGCTGGGAGGTTTGACTTTTCCGCAAAGTAGCTACGCCAATATTTTAGGAGCTAACGACCGTATTAATATTGCAGTAATTGGGGTAAGAAGCCGAGCCAAAGCCTTGACAAAAGCTATTGCTAAATATCCAGATGCCAAAATAATTTACACTTGTGATGTCGATGACGCTATTATCGAAAAAAACAATGTTTTTTGTCAGGAAACCTTGGGCTATGTGCCGAAAGTCGAAAAGGATTTCCGTAAGGTTTTGGAAGATAAAAATGTTGATGCCGTCTTTATCGCAACACCAGAACATTGGCACGCGCCCATGTCTATCATGGCATTGCAAGCTGGAAAGCACGTTTATGTAGAAAAGCCTTGCAGCCACAATCCTCATGAGAATGAACTACTGGTAAAGGCGCAAAAGAGATACGGAAAAAAGGTGCAAATGGGTAACCAACAACGCTCCGCCAGAACTTCTATATTGGCAGTGAAAGAAATTAAAGAAGGAATTATTGGGGAAGTTTATAAGGGAGAAGCCTACTATTCCAACAACAGAAAAAGCATTGGTATTGGAAAGGAAGTAGCCGTCCCAAAGGGATTGGACTGGGAACTATGGCAGGGACCTGCGCCCCGCAAAAAATACAAGGATAATATTCATCCCTATAACTGGCATTGGTTCAAAAATTGGGGAACAGGAGAAATTCATAATAATGGTACGCACGAAATTGATGTTTGTCGCTGGGCGATGGGCTTAGATTTGCCAGAGAGTGTCACTTCGTTTGGTGGTAAATTTACTTATCAGGACGACTGGGAATTTTATGATAATCAACAAGTTACTTTTAAGTATAAAGATAATAAGTTTATAACCTGGACAGGGCATAGTCGCGGCATTATCAAACCAGAACAACCAGGCAGAGGTACGACTATATATGGTAGCAAAGGCATTATTACCCTAAGCCGAAATGATTATAAATTGTATGGTTTAGGTGGAAAATTGATAAAGGAAGAATTAGAAAAAAATCAAAGTGCGACTACCGATACCGTTGGTGGTGGTGGATTGGATGTCAATCATATCGCAAATTTTTTGGATGCCATTAAAAAAGACATTCAACAAAATTCTCCAATTGCAGATGCGAGTATTAGCACCATGATGTGTCATTTAGGAAATATTGCGCAGGAAGTCGGCAGAACCATTCAGGTAGATGATAAAACAGGTCGAATATTTAATGATGATGAAGCTATGACGCATTGGAAGCGAGAATATGCAAAGGGTTGGGAAGCTGAATTTTCTGGATAGAATTTCTGTTGCATTCCTAAATATGAAGCATGAAAAGCTTAGTACTTACCCTTATTCTGTCACTTTCTTCGATTATTGGCACGAATTCATACGCTCAAACAGGGGTAATTTATTTGACGAATCCTTCATTCGAGGGGAGTGCCAGATTGTACTCGCTACCTAAAGGATGGAAGGATTGTGGGGAGGAACTTTTCCCAAAAGAAACACCTCCCGATATTCACCCGATGGTAAGCGAACTCTTT
>CAYUNA010000274.1:0-6286 GCA_964445895.1 uncultured Saprospiraceae bacterium
TACGTGTCGCATTTTTAAATGCTAACGGGCAGATTCCGTTTTGTTGGAAGACCTATTGCCAACAGGCAAATTTGGACAGTTTTTGTGGGATGAAAGTGAGTTTGAACTAAGTCCAATAAAAGTGGCAAAAATCATTAAGAATAAACTTTCTGAATTAGCAGATGCTCTTTTGCAAAAAGGGAATAAATTAATGCGGTGGATAGATAGAATAACTAATTCTTTGAGAAAAAGAGCTAAAAAGGATGTCCGGAAACTTAAAGGGCAACCACCAGAATTATCATCTTGGCAAATTATTAAGCTGTTAGCCTGATAGCTCTGGTTTCCAAATTCCAACCAACTATCACTCCCGCCTCCGACGTAATTTAAATTGAGTTCACAGACTTCTGACATCGGAGCATTTGCCTAATTCTGCAATGCCCAAATCCATTCGCCGTCTCCTGTCACATAGCCAATCTTTTCCCCTAATTCCACTCGAATCAAATTTCTAAATACCGCAATATCATCAAATTCTACGGGCAAAATAGGTTTTCCCCACTTATCTGTAATTCCCGAAATCAGTCCTGGCATCGAGTGAATCAAACCGTTGTCTGTCTGATTAATGCGGCTGTACTTAGGCGGCACCACCATCATACCCGCTCGATTGATAATGCCCCAACGATTCCTGATTTTTACAGGAGCAGTGCCCAGATGGAAGGGCTGAATTTCTTCGAAATAGTCGTTAAATAAGTTCTTCCCTTTGGCGTCGCAAAAGTAGTAATTCAGCGTCCGAAAATTACGGCGAATTCCCCACGTTTTATACATACCAAAAATACCTTCTGCATACAATTTTACAAAATCTTCGGTGACGGGATTGACGACAATTCCAGCGGTATCCAACCACATTTTTGAAAAACTATCAAAGTCATGCACTTGCACCAAAGCCAGACCTTCCGTGTAGTTTTCCGCTTTCGCAAACTCACCTTTGAAAGCTTTTTCATTCTTTAAATTTCGATACTCCCAAGCTAATTTATTTGATGGCATCACTGCCACCAGTCCATCCGAAACTTGCTTGGCCTCCCGATAGACACAAGGAATGACTTCTCGCCCGCGTGTATCCACAAATCCGTAGCCTTTCGTATCACTCACCTTCGCGTATCCGTTATAAAATTTATCGACAAACGTATATTTTAATTCCGTCAAAACCTCACCTTTATTGTTGATAAATCCACTTTTTTGGTTGAATTTTTTTCGTACGACTGCCACGCCATTTTCATCAAAAGGAAAAATGACTTCAAAATCTTTCGGCTTCAATAACCAGTTTCCTTTGGTATCAATCACGCCCGTTTTTCGGTCATAAACCACGCGGGCAACACCATTTTCAAAATCAAAAACCTTGGTGTATTGTGGCTTGATTTTCGTTTTTCCTTTTTTATCAAAATAGCCGTAAAATTTGCCGACTTTATACCAGCAAAGCCCATTTTTAAACGAACCAACTTCCTCTAAAAATGCTATTTTAGCAGAAGGGTTCAGGACTTCCTTACCCGTTTTATCAATAAAAATCCACTCATTATCCACAAAAACGCTTGCCATCCCTTCTGAGAAATTCCGTGCATTTTCATATTGACAAGGAATCACTTCTTCCCCGTTTTTATCCACATATCCCCACAAGGAGTCTGTCATTACGCGACACATTTCATCAAAAAAGCCACCGAATTTTTCGTATTTTAAACTAATGACTTCATGCCCTTTTTTATTAAAAAATATCGGCTTGTTATTGCCAATATTCACCCGCCAACGGTCACGGTTTCGTCCAAAAGGCGTTATACTTTTATAGGTAAAATCCAGTAAAATTTCATTATCCTGACTTATCAACCCCCAAGCTCCATTCTTTTTATTGACCGCCATACTATCCAAAAATTGGTTAGCAAATTCATATTGTGGTTCAATTATCGTTTGACCGAGAGAGTCGATATAGCCCCATTTCAATGCTTCTTCTCCATCATTTTTATAGTAAAAATTAGCGGTCGAACTATTTTCAAAAAAGCGAGTCGGCGTGATAAAAAAGCCGTGTGTGAGCATTTTTATATTAGAAATAGCAATCTTTTGTTCTTCAGGATTTTCTACCACCGCTACTCGTCCGCCAGTACAAACGCGCGTGATGCCATGCTGAAAATCGTCGATAAAATCAAAGCGTTGTGGCGTTCCGTCTGGGTGATTTAGCTGCTTCCCATTACGGTCAATTAATCCCATCTTTCCATCCAAATCAACAAAAACCGCATAAGGGAGACCTCGTTCAAAATCATGTCGTCGCAGTCCCATCATATCAAACGGCGTGATGAATTTTCCTAAATCATGACTAAACAACGCCATTGAACAAGCAGTATCAATGGGAAATGTGGCATAACTCGCCAACTTATTTTCTGCAAAAGGTTTCTCTGCAAAAACCATCGTCAGCCGTCCATTATTGATGTGCCGAATCATATTAAAACTCGGTGGTGTCACGGCTTCTTCCGTCGTTCGATTAAAAAGAGCGTAGCGCTGATTCACTTGGTTTTTTTCAAAATACCAGTTAGAGTTTTCAATTACTGTGGTATCTGTACCATAAATTGCTCGAAAATTTCGCCGAATTTGCCGCCCTTGTCGTGCTGCCTGACTAATGTCATTTCGTCCAAAACCAACGTTTTTTGTTTTCAAATTATAGCCCACCCGCAGGTTGTAAACTTCCTCAAAAAACTCTTCGCTTACCACCGTATTCGAGTCGCTCATTTCAAACATCGTCATTGACTCGCCGGCAAAGCCTTTAATCACATTTCCTTCGCGCTGAAAGGACTCAAATTTGATGGGAATAATCTCTTCTCCCTGATTATTGACCATGCCCCAATTTCCATTTTTTCGCACCTTCGCCAATCCATTTTCAAATGGGCTAATTACTTGATAATCAGTATTTACAACCAATCCATCGACCAAGGAATAAATACCCCAACCTTTTTCTTTTACTCTAAATAATGGCGGATTAAACGGTTGTATTTCTTGAAAAGTAGGGGGTAAAATTTCGTTCCCTAAGCTATCAATTATGCTCCATTTATTTTTAGATTTTCCCGTGATATAGCCGTGTGAGAGTTTCAGAAATTGCTCGTATTTTGTCGCAAAATTAGAAAGTTTTTGCTGGTCAAAAAAGTATAATTTCCACTCCCAATCTTTGCCTTTTACGCCGACTGCATGTTCTGTTAAACGCCGATATGTCCACCAATTCTCCTCTAAAACCTGCTGCCCCAAACTATCAAAAACAACCCATAGGTCTTCTTGGTTTTTTGCAAACAGATTGTTGGGATGCAATACCGCAATATTTTTAAACCCATAAGCAATAATTTGTTGCCCCGTTTTTGTAAACAATCCCCAATTCTCTGAGTCTTTCCATTCATTGACTTGAAAATAATTTTGCACTGGACTTGACATTTTTACCTGTCCAAATTGCGGCGCAATCAATTCCCCTTCTTGCAAATCAAAAACGCCCCAAAGCGTATCTTTTCTAACCTGAAAATATTTAGAAGAAATAAACGCATCGCTCATAATCGGCTGCACATCATCATATTGTGAAAACATGAAACTGTCTCCTCGCGCATTTATCAATTGAAAACCCGTATCTGACCGTACCGCAAAAAGGTCTGTATTTATAGGTCGAATCTCCAACCAATCGGGTGCGACGATTTCATTCCCACGCTCATCAATCGCACCTAATTTGCCATCAATTTCTACCAAACGATACGGTGAAATAGATGAAATACCCCGATTCCAACGAAGATTTTTAGTCGCAATCGCATCGTACTTTGGTTCGATGACGACTTCGCCAGCCTGATTCATATAGCCCCAAAGATGATTTTGCTTGATAGGGTAGAGGGTGTTGATTTGCGCAAAGTTGTTAACGAAAGGGAGTAAGAACAAGAAAGCAAGGAGTAAGCGCATAGTCATATTTTTTCAATTAGCAATGTGCAATTAGCAATGTGCAATGTGCAAAGGTAAGAGTGGGTGTTTTTAATTTAGTGTGACAATAATTTTTTTTGGTTGATTGGGAGGGAAAAACTGCAAATTTTTGAAATTTACATAAATAGTGCACTTTGCCTATAGGAGTCCTCCCGAATTTTTAGTTTAATCTGTTCGTTGAGCATTTTGAGCCGAAAATGTTCACGGAAGAAAATAATTTACGCGCCACTCAAGAGGCTGTATCATAAGGAAGTTTTTCTCGTTAAGAGGAAAATTAAATTCTAAAGACGGAGCAAAAGCCATTTTTTTCTTGAAAAAACTTGGCTTTTGTTCCGTCTAAAAAGGTGCGTTCGGCCAAATAGCCTTTTGATACATCCCCGAGTAGTAAAAATAGATTGAAATGGGGTGATTTTTACCGCATTTCACTGAATTAAAATTTCAGGATAACTCATGTTTGCCCCCTTAAATCCCCACTGCCTTGCGTCGTAGGCGCGAGGCAGCGAGTTTTTGAAGCTCGAAAGTCATAAGATTTTCGAGCTTCTCATAATTCAAAAAAACAATTGCTCATTGCCCATTGCTAATTGATTTAAACTCGGTCAATCATTCCTCGCAAATCTTCCATCGACGTAATGCCGTCGGCGATGACCTTCATTTTAAATGTGTATTCGCCATTTTTCGCATTTGCCAAAGCGTCGCGGTTGGCAGTAAAATCTTCTTCCGTAAATGCGGCCAATTTATTGCCGGGTAATACCGCAACCAATAGGTTTTCCTGACTTGGGTCAAAGCCGAATTTATCCCAATCTTCCATCGAAAAAGCCACGACACTACGACGGTCGCCCGTTATCAAATAGACCGGAATCATATTTTTAACTTCTGGCGAAACCGTCCCGAAATCGAAGTCGGCCATCATGCGAATGTTGTCGCCATTTTTCATCAAGATATCGTAATTGTGAATGCCCATGCCTGCGATAGCGAACGAACGCACAAATTTTGCTTGTTGGATGTACAATTCCTTTTGCTTTTGAATATCGCCAGCGCCTTTTTTGTATTCCGCTAAGTTTTTTTGATACTCCGCTAAAGATTCCTCAAATTGATTTCCTTTTTGAGAAGGCACTACATCCATTAAAAAATTCTTGGCATCATTGGACAAAACCATTTGGTATTCATTCGACCGTTTGCCTTTTTTTAGCTCCACATAATCCCATTCTTCTTTATAAATCCACTTGTTTTTTCGTGGACTCATTTTTGGGTCACTGCCACTATATTGCCATACAATACCGTTCATTTTTTGCAACTCAGGAAACGCCTTGTAATTGACGTCAAAATTTAAAGCAGGTTTCTTTTTATCAAATTTTACGGGTTTCACTGGTGCAACCAATTTCTTAGCTTTTGCTTCTTTTTCTAAAAGCGCTAACTGCTGTTTTGCCGCTTCTTTTTTAGGATTTACGACAGGCGTATTCGTTCCTGCATTCATCCATTTGCCCGCTTTTTCATTATAATTCCAAAAATCATAATCGCCTGCGACATTCGATGCCATATTGACCATAATCTCTTTGTTTTCAGCCAGTTGTACCGGTAATTCCGCCACATATCCGTTGATTTCAAACATGCCCGCCGTCTGCATATAAGCTTCCTGACCATCTGCTTGCATCACTTTCATTGGAATGCCAGATGCCAAAACATCCGCTGCATCATGAAACTCTCTATACCGCAATTCGACCGCTTCCGTCACTGGATTTCCGTTGGCATCGACAAAGGCATCAGCAGGAATTTCGATAGTCGTACCGTTTTCCAATTCAATGGTTTTGGCTTCATTGTGCGGCACTTCAAAGGTGCGAAAAGCAACATCTACATCCTTTAGCCGTGGTTCGACCGTGTAGGAGGCGGTGGTGGTTTCTGCCGTTTCTACAGCTGAAATATCGTCGGTTGCAGTTGTTTGATTTTGAGAGGTATTTTCATTTTGACAAGAAAATAATAAAATGGAAAAGCAAGTTAGAAACAAGCCCATTCGTAACTTTTGCAAGTACATAACAGATAATTTTTAATTAAGAAAAGTGGTTGATTGTTGTAAAACCATTTTTTTGGTGGGTGTTACGGTATTTATAATGAGGAAATTTTGAAAAGTAACAGGTTGGAGGGAGGTTTTAAGGGCGTAAATAGGAGTCATGCCGAATTTTTAGTCAAACTATTCGTTGAGAATTTTGAGCTGAAAACGTTCATTGAAGAAAATAAAAAAGCGTTTTTGCAAACGCTCTTTATCCCTCAAACTCCCTTTGCATTTAAAACAAGAGGAGTTTGAGGATGAAAAATGATTTTGCAAAAATCA
>CAYUNA010000275.1:0-2040 GCA_964445895.1 uncultured Saprospiraceae bacterium
AATGAGCATTTTCAAAGTGAAAAATGAGAACAAAATATCCTCTCAAGAATGTGAAATTATTTACTTCGCGTTCCTAAACAATCTTTAACGAGAAAAATTTTCTTATGATACAGCTCCCACTATTTTCTTTGAAGCTCGAAAATCCCATTGATGGAGCTATTTTTAGAGTTGAGTGCTCGGATATTTGTATTTGGCATTTTGGAAGTAAGAAAGTCGTAAAATTTTCAAAATTCGAAAAACATTTATAATAGACTTTATGACACATAATTTATTTTAATCAACTGTTTCTTAGTAACACATAACAGTAAATGACCAGAAATGTAACCTCCACTACCTTTCCTAACAAAACCGTTCCCTCTCAAATACCCACCGTACCAAAAATGAGTGCAAAATATATCTCTGTTTTTTTTTATTTTTGTAAAACAATTTACCCCATCCAACAAGAAACTTGAAATGCAAAAAGTTGATTTTATTCTTTTGGGAAATGAATAAGATATATTTATTTTTAGAAATTAAGCGAAATTTTGAAAAAAAAGCGCGAAAGTGGGTAAAAATATTTGGAAATACAAAAAAAAAATCTGATTTTTGTTTTTCCTAACTTACACACGGTACTTTATAAACTCTTTATCCCTTTACAATCTCTCTACCTTACCGAGAGGAACTATTATTTTTGAACATATTACAGAAGAAAACGTAGCACTAATACCCAAATATTATTGCTTAGATATGAGCATAAAATAAGCCGAAACGCAAAGCCCCCTAAAATGCCTTGCAAGATATACTATAATACTTTTTTTAAGTTTTGTTTCTATGAAAAGAGAGAGCCCTCTTTTTGGGAAACAATAACATGAGATATTTTATACCAAACTGAGTTTTAAACGATTTTAAACAGCAGCGACAATGAGTACTTTCAAAACAATCATCTCAGGGCGACTGGAATTTGGTTCCGCCCGCAGCTACGAAAAAGTAGTTGGTCTTTTTCAGCACCGTGTGGAAAATTATTACCGAAACGCCGTATTATTAAGGGACTATGAAGAAATTTTTGATGCCGAGGATTTTGCCATTAATATTCCTCGAATGATTGTCCCTGAGGCATTGGAAAAAAACTGGAAAAACACCATCAATTTATTAAAATACATCAACGACTATGCTATTGCAGGCAATATGCGGGTGTGGGTGATTCAAGATAGAAAATTGATACGTGAAGTTTTTATTGAACCTACGAGTGACAAAGTTGCGGTGCAATCTTTCTTGAAAGGTCGAGAATTGATAAAGGTAGAAGGCATGGAAGCGGAAGCGATGCAGGCATTGAATCGTGCAATTGGTAAGTTTGAACGACATGCATTGGCTTACGAACGTCGAGGTTATGTAAATTTGCAGTTGCGGAATTATAAAGATGCTTTGTATGACTTTTCTAAAAGTATTGACATTAATCCAAATAATGCCGAACCGTATTGGGGACGTGCAAATATCCGCTTGAAAGAAAACGACATCAAAGGCGCATTGGCAGATTTAGAAATGGTTACAAAGAAATCTATCCCGCACCAATCTTTACATTGGAATGGTCGTCGTCTGAAGGGAAAGTACTACTTGGAAACAGGAGAATTCAAGAAAGCAATTTTTGAGTTAAAACTGTTTACTAGTAAAAAATTCAAACCAGAGGATAGCAATAAAAAATATAGTGAAGAAGCACTGTCTGATTATGGCAAAGCCTTGTTAGAATCAGGCGAGTTTAGCGAAGCTATCAATGTCTTTAACAAAGCCTTGGAAGTAGAGGAAAATCAAAAGGAGCCAAAAGCAGAACAGTTATTGTATCGAGGTATTGCTCGACAAAAAGCTGGTCAGAGTGGCTTTGTGAAAGATTTTAAAGAAGCCGCGAAATTAGGCTCAGAAAAGGCAACAGAAATGTTGGAATCAATCGCTTAACTGGAGCGTTTAAATTTTTACCTTCTCTGAAAAATATTAAACTGCTGTTAAAAATGGTCATTCCTAAGATTTAGGAGTGACCATTTTTCGTTTTAGGCGTTATAACTTTAAAAT
>CAYUNA010000275.1:2140-6239 GCA_964445895.1 uncultured Saprospiraceae bacterium
TTTTGTATTTTAAATTAGCCAAATTGCTTACTTTTGAAAATCATATTTTACCATCGCCACTATTGATTCTCACGCTATATTTTTTACGAATTCAATAAAAATACCAATATGCCAATATATATAAATGTAAACCAATCAAGTAATATCGGGCGAATGCTACTTTGGGGATTGTTGTTGTGTCTAACACAACTGCTTACGGCTCAAACTTATACGACGGTAAAAACTGCGCATAAAAAAGCGGTGAAGTTGTATGAATATTCGGTGCAGCAAGCGTTCAATAAGCAATTGAAAGGTGCATTGAGTGATGTGGAACGAGCGTTGGAATTAGAACCAAATTTCATTGATGCGCATTTGCAATGGGCAAGGATTCAATATGATTTAGGCAACTTGGAAAAGGCGGAAACTGGCTTTTTAAAAGTCGTGGCTTTAGATGCCAACTATAGCGACAATACGCTGTACAATTTAGGCTTAATCAATTCTAAATTAAAAAAATATGACCAGGCAGTTTTGTATTTTCAGCGATACCTTGATTCTGATGCAAAGAGTACAAAAATGCGCGAGAAGGCAAAAGGTCATTTGAAAAGTAATGCGTTTTTGGCGGAAGCCGTGAAAAATCCGATGCCATTTGAGCCAGTGAATTTAGGCGCAAATGTCAACAACCAACTAGACCAATATTTACCGAGTCTGACGGCTGACGGCAACACTTTGATTTATTCTGTTTTCAAAGGAAGCCGCGTCAATGGCAACGAAGATTTTTACGTCAGCAAACGCGTGGATGGTGAATGGCAGTTGGGCAAACCCGTCAGCGGTGTGAATACTCCCGAAAGCGAAGGGGCACAAAGTCTTTCGCCAGATGGTCGTTTCTTGGTCTTCACAGCATGTGGTCGCAAAGGCGGCGCGGGGAAATGTGATTTGTATTTTACCGAAAACATCTGCGGTGAGTGGACAAAAGTAAAAATGCTGCCCAGCCCAATTTCTACGGGAGCATGGGAGTCACAGCCGTCGATTTCTTCTGATGGTAAAACGCTTTATTTTGCTAGTGACCGCAAAGGTAGTCGAGGTGGAAAAGACCTTTGGTCATCGACTCGAAATGCAGATGGAAGTTGGGCTGAGCCGCAAAATTTAGGTGCAAAAATTAACTCAAAAGGACACGAAAAAGCACCATTTATTCATGCCGATGGGCAAACCCTATATTTTCTTTCCATGGGGCATGCTGGAATGGGGGAGGAGGATGTTTTTATTGCGCGAAAACAGCCTGATGGAACCTGGGGTGAGCCTAAAAACTTAGGCTATCCAATCAATACCAAGTCAAGCGAAGGCCCAATTATCGTGAGTGTCGATGGTCAAACTGCCTTTTTTAGCACCAACACTGATTACGAAGGTTCACAAGGCAAGATGGATATTTATTCTTTTGAATTGCCTGAGTCTTTGCGTCCACAGCCTGTCACATATGTTAAAGCGAAAGTGAAGGATGATGACTCCCGAAAAGCATTGTCAGCTTCGGTAGAAATCATTGATTTAGAAACTGGAAATATGCTATCCAAATCCAAGTCCGACTGTGAAGGCGAATTCGTAATAACTCTACCAATCGGCAAAAACTATATGCTCAATGTCTCCAAAAACGGCTATTTATTTCATTCTGAAAACTTTGCTCTTACCGAAGAAAAAGATTTCGCTGAGCCATTTTTATTAAAAATAGACCTCGTCCCAATTCCCGAGGATTTAGCCAATACAGGAGAAGCTGCTAAGCCGAAGTCCAAGCCAATTATTTTAAATAATGTCTTCTTTGAAACAGGGTCAGCAGATTTGCGAGAAGTATCGAAATTAGAATTAAATCGTTTGAAAGATTTATTAGAAGCCAACACCAATTTGAACATTCAAATCAACGGACACACGGATAATGTAGGTGACCAAGCAGCTAATCTGGAATTATCGACCAATCGCGCTAAGGCAGTTTATAATTATTTGATTGAAAATGGCATTACCGCCAATCGTCTAAGTTTCAAAGGTTTCGGCGAATCTGAATCTATCGCGACCAATACAACTCCCGAAGGAAGACAGAAAAATCGGCGAACAGAGTTCGTGATTTTATAATTTTTTAGGCTTGTCTAAAAATTTATTTTGAGCATTTAAAAAATAATGCTAATTTTGTGTTTAAGTGCAGTGTGACAAAATTCTATTTGATTTTTAATCAAGGTTTTTTGTGTGCATACCGTCTATATTTGTAAACATCAACACTTAGATATTCGCACGTTTTTAACACAATACGTATGTTAGACCTTTTCCAACAATTTCAAGAATTATACATACAACGTGCCCTGCTGGCTTCCTCAATGGTTGGCTTGATGTGTGGTGTTTTGGGTTGCTTTATCGTCCTGCGAAATATGGCGTTAATTGGCGATGCCTTGGCGCATTCCGTGTTGCCTGGAGTTGTGGTTGCATTCATTGTAGTAGGACATAATCCGTTGGCATTTTTTGTTGGTTCGGTGATTGCGGGTCTGGC
This sequence comes from uncultured Saprospiraceae bacterium, assembly GCA_964445895.1. Lineage (GTDB taxonomy): Bacteria > Bacteroidota > Bacteroidia > Chitinophagales > Saprospiraceae > CAYUNA01. The sequence continues at coordinate 4,644 of CAYUNA010000275.1, forward strand.
AACTTCAGTAGGTATCACCTGGATTCAGCACAACGCACGGACGAAAAACGATGCGGCAATCGGTATTGTTTTCACAGCAATGTTTGCCATTGGTGTGATTGGAATTTCCAAAATAAGCCGACTACCAGGTGTACATTTAGATTTAAATGATTTTCTGTTTGGTGATGTTTTGGGCGTCGCCAACGAAGATTTATACTTGACAGCCGCCGTTTTGGTATATGTGCTCATAAGTGTAGTCGTTTTCTATCGGTATTTATTTGTTGCTACATTTCAACCTATTATTGCTGAGACAATGGGTATTTCGGTGAAAACCATTCATTATTTTTTAATGCTACTTTTATCGTTTGCAGTCGTCGCATCATTAAAGTCAGTAGGTTTAATTTTGGTTGTTGCCATGTTGATTACGCCTGCTTCGACGGCATTATTGTTATCCAATAGATTGCATTGGGTCGTGTTTATGTCAGGCATTATCGGCTTGATTTCAGCAGTTTTGGGTTTGGTAATTGCCATTATTTTAGATTTTACTCCTGCGCCGACGATGGCCGTGGTAGCGACATTAATTTATTTGATAGCGGTATTTTTTGCCCCAGAAAAAGGGGTGATTCCTCGTTTTTTACAAAAGCGGAAATTGCAGCGAAAAATTCAGTTGGAAGACATCTTAAAGCAAACGTTCCGATTGCAACAAAAAGGAAAATTGACGCCTGATAATTTATTGAACAATCTTGGTTTTGGTAAAGCTGTTTTAAACAAGCATTTAAATGAATTGAAAATAAAAGGCTTATTTGCCAAACAAAAACTTGCCTTGACCCACGAAGGAAAAGAAGAAGCTAAACGCCTTGTGCGCGCCCACCGTCTATGGGAAACTTACCTCGTTAATCAGCTTGGGTTAACGGAAGACCAAATCCATGAAGCCGCCGAAAAATACGAGCACTTATTGACCGATGAAATCCTGGACGAAGTCGATGCAACCTTAGGTTTCCCAATGCACGACCCACATGGTTCACCTATTCCGACTAAGCGTGGGTTGCCTGATTTTCCGTTAAGCCATCTGGATTTATCTAAAGTTGCGAAGATTGCTAAAGACCAAAACGGTGAACAGATTTATGCTAAATTATGGCAATTGGGTCTACTGCCAGATGCCGTTTTTTCTGTGGTGAAAAAAGCGGACGACTTTATTTTTATTGAACAAAATGGAAAAGAAATTCAGTTATCAGGAGATTTGGCAAGACAGGTGAATGTAGAAATTTGATAAATTAGAGTGGTAGGGAATTTGAGTGATAAAAAAAGAAATCCATGGTGCGTACGGATAGCAGCTGGATATGGAACAGCATTACACCTGACAGCTATTATAGCTAATTTTTTTTCGAATCTACAGGCAATGCTCATCGTTATTATTAGAGGTCAAAATCTTCAATTCTCTCCATTTTGATAATCTCATTCACAAAATCTATTATTTAAAAATCGAACCAGTGGTTATTTTTTATAAACTCCCTTAAAAAGAAAAACTCCTTTCAACGATTAAATTGAAAGGAGGGAGGTGTTAAAAAAAGCGTGACAGATAAAATTTAAGCGTGTTCTCTGTACTAACCTATTTAA
>CAYUNA010000276.1:0-6237 GCA_964445895.1 uncultured Saprospiraceae bacterium
AAAAAAAACTTTCTTTACGTTTTGCTCGGCGGCTAAAGCCATTTTTTTAGGCAGTACTAAACGTTAAACAAGATAGAAGCCATTTTCGATTGGACAGTTTTCGCCGCTTCACCTGCTTTTTCGGCAAAATCTTCGCTATCTCCACCTGCATAAATAATGCCTCTGGATGAATTGACCAATAGACCGCAGGAATCATTCATTCCGTATTTTGAAACGCCTTCCAAATCGCCACCTTGTGCGCCAATACCAGGTACGAGAAAGAAATTATTAGGTGCAATTTCTCGTATTTCCTGAAATTTTTCTGGATGTGTTGCACCAATGACGAACATTAAATTATCGGGCGTTCCCCATTCTTGCGCTTTTCGCAACACTTTTTCATACAGCGGCATTTCTCCGTCTTGACTAGCAAATTGAAAATCCTGGCTGCCTTTATTGGAAGTCAATCCTAACAAAATCACCCATTTATTGTCAAATTCTAAAAACGGCTGCACAGAGTCCACGCCCATATATGGCGCGACTGTGACCGAGTCAAAATTCATGGTTTCAAAAAAGGTTTTGGCGTACATTTTTGAGGTATTGCCAATGTCGCCGCGCTTGGCATCCGCAATCGTAAAATGCTCGTCGGGGATATAATCTAATGTTTTTTCGAGCGATTCCCAACCTTTTGCCCCCAGACTCTCGTAAAAAGCGATATTTGGTTTGTAACCTACACAGTAGTCTTTGGTGGCGTCAATGATTTGCTTGTTGAATTCAAAAATCGGGTCAGCGGTGTCTTTGAGATGGGTCGGGATACGGTCTAAAGCGGTATCAAGACCGACGCACAGATAAGATTTTTTTCGTTGAATATTTTTAAAAAGGTCTGCTCTTGTCATAATTCTTTTAAATATTAGACTTTACAAATGAGGTTGAGAGAGATTTAGACGCCGAAATTTTGTTCTTAGTTTTTTTTTAAATAAGGATAATTGTTAGCGATACTTTGACTGATTTGAAAAAAAAACAAAGGCAAAAGAGCAAGTTTAAAGCCGCTCAAATTCATTCATAAAGGCTATGGCATCACTACCCCATTAATCGCCTCAACACCAGTAATTCCAGGTACTTTCCCCTTAATTGCTTGCTCAATCCCCGCTTTCATCGTCATTGCCGACATAAAACAATTTTCGCAATTGCCCAGCCATTTTACCTTCACGACCATGTCTTCTGTGACTTCAACGACTTCTACATCACCGCCGTCGGTTGCCAAATGTGGACGAATGGTATCGAGAGCTGCTTCTATTTTTTGCCGCAATTCGGTATTTTCTTGATTGGTCATATTTGTTTATTTAAAAAAAATCTATCCTAAAATTCTGGTTGCTTTATAGCCAATTTCACTTAAATCTCCATCTTTATCAAACAGCGTCATTTCAAGTTGGTCATTTATTTTATAAAACTCACCACTTTTGACGCCCATTACATGAAATTCATCACCTTTTTTCATCAATAATTCCTTTTTGAAACCATTTTGAAAAACCACACCAACGTATTCGCTTCCTTTTTGAAAAATTTCATATGGATAACTTTCATCGCCTACACCAATGTTAATTCGCCACTTTCCCAATAAATCAAATTCACGTTTTATCGATTCATAGGCTAGGTCATCGGTAGCTATTTCTGCTTCCGTGCGCTGATTCATTTTTATATCCATCGCTTAGTTCTGCATTTTGACAACCTTGGTCGCATCCAACATTTCGTTTCTAATCGCTACTTGTCTCGCCGTATTTTCTGCCACTTTCATAAATGGTTTGGACATCAACGGGTCGTTTTGCATGATTGCTGGATAGCCACCGTCGCCTGCCTCCCGAATACCTTGCACGATTGGAATTTGCCCCAACAACATAGATTGACTCAGTTTAGCCAGTTTTTTACCACCACCTTCGCCAAAAATATGATACTTATTATTAGGCAACTCTTTTGGTGTAAACCACGCCATATTTTCTACCACACCTAAAATAGGCACATTAATCGACGGCAGCAAAAACATATTCATTGCTTTGACCGCATCTAAGACCGCAACTTCCTGTGGCGTTGTCACTACGACCGCACCTGTAATCGGAACAGTTTGCACCATAGAAAGTTGAATATCACCTGTTCCTGGAGGCAAATCAACGATAAGGTAATCCAATGGTTCCCACAAAACATCGTTAAAAAACTGCTTAATCACACCACCCAACCGAGGTCCTCGCAGGACAACTGCCTGATCAGGTTCGATGATAAAACCCATCGACATGACCGGCATTCCAAAAGCTTGTAAAGGGACTATTTTAGGTTTGCCATATACATCCTGAATCTTCGGACGAGCGCCAGCCAAACCCATCATTGTGGGAATAGATGGCCCATATAAGTCTGCGTCAATTAAGCCGACTTTCGCGCCTAACTTTTGCAACCCTAAAGCCAAATTAACGGAAACGGTTGACTTCCCTACGCCACCTTTCCCTGACGCTACTGCGATAATATTTCTGATATGTGACAGCGGACTCGTGTTTTCCGTAGCTTGTGGCGTGCGCGACATCGTATGGACATTCACATTGGCTTGTGGATATACACTTTGAATCGCACCGATGCAAGCAAAATTGAGTTCTTGTTTGCTTTCAGCGTTTAGGGAAGCCAAGATTAGTTTAAAATTTACGTTATTACCGTCAATTTCTAACTCCTCAACCATGTGCCGCGACAAAATATCTTGCCCCGTTGCCGGGTCTTTGACAGTCGCTAACGCATGTATAATTTTCGATTTTTCGATAGACATAGTTGTTTTTTTTCTCAGTTGGGGCAAAAGTACAAACAAATTAGACTTTAAAGAGTTCTTTTGAAATTATTAGAAAGTTTTCCTTGAATTGTAAGATGCGAGAAAGTCGTAAGATTTTCGAGCTTCAAAAAAAGTAGTGCGCTTTTCTTGCGGCAAAGCGGGTATGGGTGTTAAAGGTCAGAAACGGGTTTTTCAAACTCTTTTCAAATCTTTAAAATCCCTTTCTAAAAATATAAAGAAACTTGCTTTGAGAACGCGAAATAAGAAATACAAGTGACCTCTTAATGAAAAATCACATGCAACGCCACCAATGACCCAATCATTCCAATGCCAATCCACATCAGCGTCGGCGTCGCAAAAACAAAGATATTGCGCCATTTTCTAAAACCAACTTCCGCCGCGTCTCCAGTATCAAAAAGGTCGGAATCGAGGTTTTGTTCTCGCATCAATTTGAGACCCGTTGGAATCATGACAACCATTAAACCAATGACAATCACCCATAAGGCACGAGTAAAATAGTTCATATCAGGTAGAAGGAAAAACTTGAAAATTAGTTGTAAAAACACGGTCAAAGCGAAGGCAATGACCACCAATTTTCGCTGAGGTGCAATTAGGAAAACAGCACAACAAATAACGACGACCAAACCGCAATTGATAAAATAGCGGATGTCATTAAGCGTATGCGTAAACGCCGATTCTGGATTACCAAATTTGAAATAAAGCAATATCATTCCTGTCGCTACACCAGTAAAAAGGGTCGCCAGAATAGTCCTTTGTCCAGCTTGAATCATCTGGGTATCAGTCGCGTTTTTATTGATGTATTCTTTGTAAATATCAACTGAAAATAGGGTTGCCAGGGAGTTAAAAGTCGAGTCAACGGTACTCATCAAAGACGCAAATAAAGCGCACAAAATAATACCTCGTAAAACATCCGATTGAATGAAATTTTTCACCACATACGGATACGCTAAATCCGGTTCACTCAACGGCGTATCTATTAAAATACCCGACAACGCAATCCCTGGAACAATAATGATAACCGCCATAAAATATTTCATCACCCCTCCGACCATTAAGCCAACTTGTGCTTCTTTCAAACTCCGTGCAGCCAACGAACGCTGCACCACGGTCTGGTTGGCGCACCAATAGTTGATGTTGAGTAAAAACAAACCAAACATGAATGTCCACGGCAGTTTTGGATGGTCACCAGGCAAATGTAAGTGCATTAAATTGTCAACAGGAACAAACTCGTCGCCCCATTTCAATTGATAATCTCCCGTAAATAATGCCGACCAACCTCCTAAATTCTCCACCGCAACAACCGTAATGATAATCCCTCCAATCGTTAAAATAGAGAACTGAATTAAGTCCGTTTTCACTACTGCTGCTAATCCTCCAAGGTAAGTATATGCCGCTGAAAACACGCCTAAAAACACTACCAAAACGACAACTCTAACGATTCGACTTTCTGAAATAAACAGAAAATATTCACTAAAAACGACTTCCGCCGCATAAGCGCCCCAAAACAACGCTGCCCCAATTCCTATCGTTGAAAAAAGGAACAAACTCGCACCCGAATATATCAACGCCACTCGACTGCCTAACCGCTTTTTGATGAACTGCGTTATCGTGATTACTTTGTCTTTCAGATACATCGGCACAAAAATAAATGCCGCCATAAATATTCCTTGCACCGCATCAATTTCAAACTGCGCTTGCGCCAATCCATACAAATATGCCGACCCCATCATTCCTAAAAATTGATAGCCATTAATGTTGGTCGCAATACTTGAAATCGCAACGGAGTACCATCGCAAATTTCGATTACTCAAAAAATATTCTTCTTTGGTCGCTCCTGCTTTGGCACGACCAGATAAAGCCATTGCGAAAATAACAATGAAATAGATGATGACGATGATGAAGTCGATGCCCATAAATTGATTGATTATGAATTTGCAAAGAAGAAAAAAAATTACCTGCGTTCCCCTGCTGCCAAAGGTGTTTGAGGCGAATCCTTAGGCACTCTACCCAATTCTTCTGGCAATGAAAACGTCTTTAATTTTGGTAGAACATGTTTGGCAAACAGCTCACACTCTTCTAAATGCGGATAACCCGAAAAAATAAACGACCGAATGCCCATGTCCATATACCGCTGCAATTTCGCTAAAACTTGTTCAGGATTTCCGACAATTGCTGCTCCACAACCTGACCGTGCGCGACCAATGCCTGTCCACAAATTTGGTTCGACAAAACCCTCCATATCCGCCAAATCCCGCATTGCTGCCTGCCGCGAAACGCCGTAAGACTTCGCATCCAAGGCACGTTCTCGAATCTCTTGTCCCACTTCAGCATCCAATTTTGACATCAACTGCTGTGCATACGCCCGTGCCTCCTTTTCCGTCTCGCGTACAATCATATGAACTCTCAGACCAAAATCAACTTCCCGACCATATTCGGCAGCTTTGTTACTCATATTTTGCATCAATCCCTGAATCTTTTCCTCTGTCTCTGGCCACATCAGGTACACATCACAATGTTCCGCGCACAAGTCAACACCTGCTGGCGAGTACCCCCCAAAATAGAGCAATGGTCCACCATTTTGCTGATACGGTTTGACGGGCTCAGCGTTTAGCTTTATTTGATAAAAATCACCCTTGAAATCAATCTCATCTTGTGTCCAACCTTGTTTTAAAATCTCAATTACTTCTCGCGACCGTTGGTATCGTTCGGCCGAATCCATGTTTGTTCCCGGCAAATTAGAAGAGATAATATTGATGGTTAAACGCCCTTTTAAAATATGGTCTAATGTTGCAATTGCCCGCGCTAACATCGGAGGATGAATCTCTCCGCAACGAACAGCCGCCAACAAGTTTATATCCTTAGTCAACGGTGCAACTGCTGATACAAAGGTCATAGTATCTTGCCCAACCTGGTAAGACGACGGGCACAAAATATTCCGATAACCTAGTTTATCTGCTGTTAATAAAATGTTGGAAGCATTCTCCCACGAACTCTTGTATTGATTAGGCATTTCCCCTAAAAAATCAGTGTCACCATTACAAATGGGAGCAAACCAAGAGACTTCTGCGCCTGCTAAATGTCTGGATTTTACGTTTATCATAAATTGAAAAGTAGATATTAAATTACTACGAGGTACTTACTTCTACTTTGGCACTTTAGGATTTTGGTTTTGTTCCGTAGCTATCTTCTGTCCGCACGCACCACTAATTTCTTTTTTTAGATGGAACAAAAACTGGATTTTTATGAAAAATCCAGTTTTTGTTCCATCTGTAAGAATATTTCTCGTGGTGCGGCCGGACAGAGAATAGCTAAAGACCTATCATCACTTTAAAGTACCAAAGTAGAATTACGCACCTGCTAAATTTTAAATGAAATCAAATGCGGCGCAAAATATAATTTATTTTAGGGAACAAGAAAATAATTACCGTGTAACAAAA
>CAYUNA010000277.1:0-6226 GCA_964445895.1 uncultured Saprospiraceae bacterium
CGTGGTGCGGGCGGACAGAGAATGGCTAAAGACCTATTATTATTTCAAAGTGAAATATGAGAACAAAATATCCTCTCAAGAATGTTAAGTTATTTACTTCGCGTTCCTAAGAGGTCGGGGAAACCGACTGTTTGTAGGAGAAATCAATTATGAAAACGGTCTTTCCTCCACTTCATATCCCCTTTTCTCCAAAAAATGCTTTAATGCTTTCCCTGTTCCAGATGGCCAAGTTTTAACCTTTTCAAACGGAATGATTTTATAGTCATCTAATTCATCATTCAATTGAATCGTCCCCGTTGCTTTGACATGATAGGCGATAATCAACTGGTTCATTCGTTTGAAAGGATAGTGACCAATAAATTCCCCAATGACGCCATCCAAATTCAGTTCCTCTTTTACTTCTCGCAAGATAGCCTCCGCAGGGTCTTCATGTTTTTCTAAAAAGCCCGTGATGACCGCGTACCAGGAAGGTGGCCACTGTACATTATGTGCTAAGATGACTTGATTTTCACCGTATTCGACAATGGCAGCAACGACAGGGGTAGGGTTTTCGTAATGCACAAATGAGCATTCAGAATTCGTACAACCGAGGTAATTGTCTTTGTTGATGGCGAGGTCAGCTTTGCAGGTTGGACAGAAGTTGTAGTTCATGTTTAAGGTTTAATTTATTTCGCGTTCCTTAACGAAGAAAAGTTGCTTTTTAATGTTGCCCCTCGTTTATTCAATATCATACTTCGAAAAATCAACTCGCCGCGTCCGTCGTCGATATTCCATCGTCCGTCCTGGCCAGTTATTCGGAATATTTCCATTTGCCGATTGATACCAGCTATTGTCAATCGTCGCCCATATCATTTTGGACAATCGCTGTTGAATTTCTGCATGGTATTTGTCAACAATATCAGCTTTAATTTCAATAGTTTTCCAGTGATTGTTGTTCATTTCAAAAACACATTCCGCAATGTATTTCGCTTGTGCCTCTGCCATTAAAATGATGGAATTGTGTCCCAAATTGGTATTCGGACCATATAGAATATAGAAGTTAGGGAAACCAGAAGCCGTCATGCCGAGGTAGTTTTTTGGTTCATCTTTCCATGCTTCTTGAATTGTCACTTCATTACGACCGACCACTTGTAAACCCATTAAAAACGGATTGGTTTTGAAACCGGTGCTATAAATTAAAACATCAACTGATTGTTGGTGACCATTTTTTAAAATAATACCTGATGCTGTAATTTGGTCAATTCCGTCGGTCAATACCTCCACATTTTTACGGTTAAGTGCCGTATAATATTCATCGGAAAAGAGCAATCGTTTCGCGCCCATTGGATAGTTCGGAATTAGTTTTTTTTGTAAAATGGGGTCGTCAATCTCACGCCGAATGTAACGTTTGGTTTGCCATTGATAAAAATTGCGTAGCCAGTTGTTGCCATTTTTCATCATTAAAAATAATGCACCACCGAGTAGCCAAATTTTCAGTCGATATAATTGTAGAATCAATGGAAATCGGCGCACTAAATTCTTTTCCCATGTTTTGTACAATCGGTCTTGTTTGGGCAGTAGCCAATTGGCAGACCGCTGAAAAACAACAACTTTCTCAGCCGTTTTTGCAATTTCTGGAATAAACTGTACCGCACTCGCCGCATTGCCAATCACGCCCACCGTTTTACCTGTCAAGTCAATGTTGTGATTCCATTTTGCAGAATGAAAAGACTCACCTTGAAAGCTATTTTTTCCTTTAAAATTAGGAATAGAAGGGTAGTGCAATTGCCCAACAGCGGTGATGAGATTTTTGGTTGTAAACTGATTCCTATTCGCTGTTTTTACTTGCCAAACCGAGCTTTCTGCTTGCCACTCTGCCCCCGTAAATTGTTGTTGAAAACGAATGTGGGGATACAATTCATATTTTTGCCCTACATATTTTAAATAACGCAAAATTTGCGGCTGATGCGACCATTTGTATTCCCAATCTGGATAGGGTTCGAAAGAATAACTGTATAACGCAGAAGGAATATCACACTCTGCGCCTGGATAAGTATTTTCGCGCCAAGTGCCACCAATTTCGGCTGCTTTTTCTAAAAGAAGGAAGTCATGAATGCCACGTTCTTTTAGCTTGATAGCCATGGCTAATCCTGAAAATCCTGTACCGATAATGATTGCAGAATAGGTCATTTTTAGTGGTTATTAACTTGGCTTATTACGAGTCACTTAACTTATTTCTGTCCAAGCACTTAATACAGTGGATTGGGCATAAAAAAAGCAGACGCTACCCAAAGGTGACGTCTGCTTGATTACAGCAAAAAACATTCAATTAGTTGGCTAAGTTATAGCTTAAACTAACTGAAAAAGTTCTTCCGATTTCTTGAGTTTGGATAGCGTATTCTACGCCTTTGAACTCTGCTGTTTCTCGATAATCTGCGTTCAACAAGTTGTTCGCCGCTAATTTTACTTTGAAGCCATTCGTGAATTGTTTTGCAATATTAAAATTCAAGGAAGGCTGTGGACGCTGGTAATAGTTAGGTGTCGCACCCGGCGTGATAACCGTAATTCGGTCACCTACAATATTGAATGCCAAGTTAGCCATCAAGTCTTTTTCAGATTTGTAAGACAACAATAGGTTTCCAACATAAGGTGCTTGTCCAAACATCTCGCGAGTATCGCTTGCTTCTGGGTCATTGGCGCGAATCAATGCCAATTCTTGGTCAGAAATCTGCGTTTGAGAATAGATATAAGAGAAGTTACCGCCTAAAGAAAATGGGGTAAACATGTCGTTGATAAAGCCTAAGTTTTTGCGAACTTCAATTTCTCCACCGAACAAAAATGCCTCATCGACATTTCTCCAGGTAATCTCGGTATTTTGTGCTTCTGGATTAAAAGTACGCTCGATTGGATTTGTAAATCCTTTATAAAAGCCACTTAATGAGAACATTTCGCCGTTGCCAGCAAACAATTCCCAACGAGCATCAATATTGTCAATCAAAGTACGCTGCAAGTCAGGATTACCAACTTCTACATAACCAATTCGCTGCGAGGCAAATGGTGCAACTTCTCGGAAAGTCGGTCGCGCCAAGGTACGGTTGTAGGCCAAGCGAACTTTCATATCGTCGTTGACTTCGTAGTTCAAATTCATAGATGGCAACACATCCACCTGGTCAATTAATTTTTGCTCACCATCCAATTTTGGATAAGTAGTCAAGGTCACATCCGTATCAAAAGTCTCCAAACGAACTGATGTCGTTTCTACTCTTGCACCCGTTACTGCTTTCAATTTTGCCGTCAAAGGCAACTCAGCCATCACGTAACCAGCTGCAACTGTTTGGTCTGCATTGTAGTTATTGGCTAATCGGAAATTTGAGGCAACATAGATACCACTACCTGCATTGACATAGCCGTCATCATTGGCTTGAATCAAGTTTTCTGGTGCAAAGTAGGCAGTTAAATCACCATCAGGAAAAGCAAAAGAACCACTGTTGAAGTTGTAGCGAGACTCTCTGAATTCCCGGTCACGGAACACATACGAACCACCAAATCGAAGCATTGATTTCATGCCACTCCATTGTGTGAATGGCACAGAAATGTTCAATTTAGCATCCATATTGGTTTGATTCAAATTTCTATCAAAACGCGACGAAGGAACGTCACTCGAAGGCTTGATAAAGTATCGGTCGTCTTCTTCATCGAATCTGTTGGTGAAAAAACGCAAATCTGGCTCATCTTGTTGAGAGATAGAATACGAGGTCAACCAGTCAATTGAAATGTTGTTCATTTCAGTGAAAACGTGCTTACCGTTCAATTGTGCTGTTGTCAAACTACGCTCTAAATATTCCCAGGTTCGTGCTTGAAAAATATCGTCCGGATCATCTCGTCGCTTCTGTCCTTCCTGGAAAGTCACGGAGTTGGTACCGCTTTGATTGCGCATAAACATCAAACCTACTTTATTGTTAGAATTGATTTTCAAAGATGTGCTCAACATTCCACCCCAAATCACTTCTTCCACACCTTTTTGGTCAACAGTTGCCAATTGAGAAGTCAACACATCGGTTTGATCAACGCGAGCAGTTAATTCATAAATACCCGTTTCACCATTATCGTATCCGCTGTAAGAACGGTCATAACTCAACGCTGCAATGATACCTAATGGCTTACCAAATAATTCTTTTTGGTCACCAACTGAGATAGAGAAGCCTCCATTCAAAAATGGTGTTTTGTTAGATTGTACCCAATTGTTGTCAAATGAGCTGGTTAAGTCAGCAATTTCTTGTGCTGTATTTGGGTCACTGAAACCTTCACCAAACTGAGGGAAATCGTTTTGATTGTCAATAACTGTTTGTGGTAATGCTCGTTGACCATTGTCGAAACCTAAGAAATCTGTACCACTCGTTGGAGAAGTTAAGAAATCACTATTAAACGTTACATTGGTATTAAAACCTGCGCTAACAGAAGCATTCAATGTAAATTGCGAAGGAAAATCCTTAGTTGCAATGTCCACTAATCCACCCGAGAAGTCACCCGGAAGGTTTGGCGCAAAAGTTTTATACACTAATATATTATCGACCAAATTGGTTGGGAATAAGTCCATCTGAACCGTATTTCGATTCGGGTCAAGCCCTGGGATTTCTGCACCATTTAGTGTCGTTTTGCTATATCGGTCACCCAATCCACGCACGTACACGTATTTGCCACCTTCAATAGTTACACCTGTTACTCGTCGTACTGCTGAAGCCACATCGCTATCACCACTTTGTGCGATTTGTTGCGACCCGATACCATCTACTACGGTTGGTGCTTTCTTTTGCAAAGTCATCAATGCTGCAACCGATGTCCGCGAAGCTTTCGCCGTTACAGTTACATCAAGTCCCAAATCAATTGCATTTGTACCCAATTGTACATCCAAAGTAGTCAATTCGCCTGCTTTGACTTCCACGTCAAACGTTTGCGAAACCATACCAACGTAGGAGAATTCCAGTTGGTAAGTCCCTGGTTCAATTTTGATTTGATACGTACCATCAAAATCCGTCACGGTTCCATTATCTGTGCCAACGACTAAAATCGTTCCACCGATAACTTCAAAACCTGATTCTGATTCCATTACTTTTCCGGCGATTGTGCCGTTTTGAGCAGAAATGCTCGTGAGGATAGCCAAAAGGCTGAGAAAGGATAAAAGTACCTTTTTCATGTTGTGTAAAATTTTATGTTTTTATTGCTGTAAATACTAAATTCGGTGCAAAGATGAGCTTTGTAAATGAATCGGAAATGAAGGGGGTGTAAATTGAAAATTAAGTTTGAAATGGGTAATGTAAAGGATTTGTAAATTAGAAAGGAAATCGGACGTTTTAGAATAAAATTTGGTTTTGGAAGATGTTTTTAGGTGAATTTGATAGGGTGTTTTGTGGGAGTGGTGGATTTTTGGTTTTTGTCTTGGGGAAGGGGGAGACTTGAAAAAAAATAATACCAGAGAAAACAGCTATTCGAGAATGTCCTCCTTTTTTTGTCAAATTTAAGGCTTTCAGGATTTTTTATTTACTTTTTTCCATTTTCAAAAAAACATCCCCAAACGCCTATCCAAAACATCGAACCTACCTAAAGGAATCTTCTCTTGAAACCAATAAACCAAAACCGCCACCATCAGCCCTAATACGGACCCCAAACAAACATCCATTAAAAAATGATGCACCAAATAAATCCGCGAAATACCCACTAAAACAGCAATTAACAATAGCGGTAATGCCATCCACTTTTTATGAGCTATCGGCAGCAGCAGTACAAGCAAACTATACACGGCAAACGCCGACATGGTATGTCCCGACGGAAAACTCGTTGTGCCTTTTAGAATGTAAACCCCGTCAATAAAGTCAATGGTTTCGGCAAGTCCCTGCTTGTCAAAAAAGGTGAAGGGACGGTCGTATTTGAAAAATTGCTTAGCCAAAAAGCTCAAAACTGCTACTAAGCCACCCGTCAGTAAAAATAAAATGGAATAGCGAAAACGAATGAATAGACTACCTAAAATGGTCAAAATATAAATGCCTTCTTCCCCTAGTTTGGTCGCGTAAATAAAAAAGGTATTCCAAAAAGGGGAGTGATTTTGATTGAAAAAAAGCAAAGCATCGCCTTTCTCGTTGATGATTAAAAAATAGCCTATGACGCTCAGCCATAAAGCAAAAAAAAGGAAGAACCAGCGGTTGTCTTGGAGGATTTGCCTCATGGGAAATATTCTTTTTTAGGGGGTGTA
>CAYUNA010000278.1:0-6210 GCA_964445895.1 uncultured Saprospiraceae bacterium
GCTTTAGCCGCCGAGCAAAACGTAAAGAAAGTTTTTACACACTGTACTACTTATAGAACACAAAAGTTTTTGAAACATTTGTGTTTTCCCATAAAAAAAACAGAACTTTACCCCATGCTAATTAAAACCAGAGGCATTATTTTCCGCACTAAAAAATACTCGGAGACGAGCGTGATTGCGGATATTTACACCGAAGCGAAGGGGCTTCGTTCGTACATAATTAGTGGTGTTCGCACTAAAAAATCAAGGGTCAATCCAAGTTTGTTACAAGTGATGTCTTTGGTAGATTTGGTCGTATATCACCGTGACGATAAGACGCTGACGCGGATAAAAGAAATTAAGCCAGCGGTTGTTTTTCAATCTATTCCGTTTAATGTTCAGAAAGGGGCAGTTGGATTATTTATTGCGGAAGTAGCACGTAAAACTATTAGCGAATCGGAGGAAAACCCAGCGCTGTTTGACTTTATTTTTGACCAGGTTCAATATTTGGATACAACCGAGTATTCGATTGCCAATTTACACTTGCACTTTATGGCGCAATTGACAGCATTTTTGGGTTTTGAGCCGAGTGGATATTTTAGTGAAGAAGAGCCATTCTTTGATATGCAGGAAGGTATTTTTATGGAAGTCCCGCCTGTGCATCCACAGTTTTTAAATGAAGAACTGAGCTCAATTTTTAGTCAATTGCTAAAAAAACCGCGTGAAGAATGCCATGAAATAAAAATGACTCGCCCCGTCAGAAAAGAACTTTTACAGCGTATTTTAGATTTTTACACCCTACACATTGAGAATTTCCCTACGATTAATGCACACGCCATTTTGGAGATTGTAATGAGCTAGTAGCCCACTACTTTAGTAGTGAGGCAAAAAAAGTAGCGGCTACTAACATCACAATTCGGCATAATATTTTCGACTTTACAAACGAGTTTTTTTTAAAATATCAAATCAGTCTTCGATTTCTTTATCTAATCTGATACTTGATTGTTGTCTACTGATTTCTTTTAACAAGACTATGATGAAAATTACACAAACGATTTTAGGGATTTTACTATTTTTTAATTGCTTATCAGCACAGAATGAATCTATCTTGACACTTGCCGAGGAGATGCCTTATTTCGCTGGTTGCCAGGATATTACCAATGATGCTGATAAAAAAAGGCAATGTTCTAACACTAAATTGGTACGCTTCATTTCTCAAAACTTAGAATATCCTATAGAAGCCTACACCGCAGAAATAGAAGGCACCGTTTACGTTAGTTTTATCGTCGATGAAAATGGACAGGTGATACAACCTACCATTTTAATGGATATTGGTGGCGGTTGTGGTGAGGCTGCATTAGCGGTTTTAAATAAAATGCCGCATTGGGAAGCAGGTATTCAAAATGATAAAAAAGTTAAAGTCAAGCTAAATTTACCCATTCAATTTTCTTTAAAAAAGGAAGAATCGACTATTGCGAATGGTTATAACATTACTTGGGGATACCTGAAAGGAACAACCATTTCGCAAGAGACTTTACAGCAAAATATCAACGATGGCGTCAATGTCCGAGATATACATGGCAACGACGCATTGGTAAAAGAAATTACTTTTATTTTTGAAAAGAAGAATCGAAGCATTCAAGCTAAAAGTCGGGAAGGTGTTTCTACAGATTTGAAAAAAATAGCGAAAAAAGCGAAAGCAGGTGGTGTGTTTACCATTGTTGTCAATATTCAGGAGAAAGGAAAATTTGTAGTTGCAAAGCGGTCGTTTCAAGTCGTCAAATAACGAATTACGTTTAAGTATCAAAGTAGAATGAGCCTGCAAAGAAATAAAAAAACGCTACACCCAATCAAGGATGTAGCGTTTTTTTATATTTCTAAATCGTCAATTATTTATATCGACGACTTGTTTTTTTCTTCTTCGTCTTGAAAGTCAATCCACCTGCATCTTCGTTACCAGTTGGTCCACCAGTACGGGTCATTGCACAACGGAAACCTAAGTCACGGTCAGCTTTGTCTTCTTCACGGAATCGACGTGCACCTGGAGACAACCAGTATGCCCGGTCTTCCCAGCTACCACCTTTGATTACTCGTGCTTTATCAGAAATCAAGGTTGTTTTACCGTAATCATACAATACTTCAGATTGTTTGTCACCATCCAAATAGTTGTATGGTTGACCTACTTTATAGTTTTCACGAGTAGCTACTTCATCATCCTCAACATAACGGTAACGAATACGACCCAAACTATCTTTTTCAACAGGCTTACCATCTTCATCCAATACTTTAGTCTGGAATTTATTACCACGGAAAGAGTTCAAATCTTGTTGGTCAACATCAGATAAACTTTCAGAAGTCAATGGACGATATAAATCCATTGTCCACTCGTTTACGTTACCTGCCATTTGGTACAAACCAAAGTCATTTGGCATGAACGACCGAACAGGTGCAGTAACGTGTGCGTTATCATTTAGCTTACCAGCCATACCCATGTAATCACCACGTCCTCTTTTGAAATTGGCTAAAATTTCACCTTGGTGCTTATCTCGTTTTTGGTAACGAACGGTGTTGCCATCCCAAGGATACAATCGACGGTCAGAAATACGCTCGTCTTGGTCAGAAACCATATTTCCAATCAATGCCAAAGCTGCATATTCCCACTCTGCCTCTGTTGGCAAACGGTAAGAAGGCAACATGATACCATCCTCAAATCTAACTGGACGCTCGCCACCTGTACGAATATCCTTTAAGTTTTTACGAACGTCACCCTGGTATTGTCCGGCTAAGTATGATTCTGTATTAAAGTTATCTTCATCCTTTTGCTCTGCATTTGGATTTAAGATACCTCTTTCAATCAAAATCATTTCATTCACCCGGTCAGTCCGCCATTGTGAAAATTGATTGGCTTGCAACCAGTTCACACCAACAACCGGATAGTCGTCATAAGAAGGATAACGAAAATAATTTTCTACGAATGGTTCATTGAAAGCTAATTCCTCACGCCATACCAAGGTATCTGGCAAAGCATTTTGATAAACTTCTGGATAAGATTCGCCATAAACGCGCTGCAACCAGTACAGGTATTCACGGTAGTCAATGTTTGCAACTTCTGTTTCATCCATATAAAAGGAAGAAACCGTTACTCGGCGAGGAATCGCGTGCCAGTCATACATGACATCTTGTTCGGTAACTCCCATCATGAAAGTACCACCTTCAATCAAAACAAGATTAGGACCAGTCGCTTGACCTTCATAATCTTTCTTTTCAAAGCCACCCCATTTCTGGTCGTTGTATTGCCATCCTGTTGAGGATGAACGTTCTTTTGAACCACATGCGCTTAAGATAAGCATTGCCATAAAGGCCAAAGAACCGAACTTCATTAAATTTTTCATCACTTTCAAGAAGTTTTATTATAATTTTTTAGTTGGAAACAATTGATTCAAAATGTAGCAAAAAATAATTATTACTTTTTGGATTACATTTTTTTAAATTCATCAGGTGTTGGTGTGCAATATTTTAAATCTGACATTTAACCTTATTATCTAAAATTTGATGCCACATTTAATATAATGTTCTTTTTTTAAAAAGAAACAGGTAAAAGAGAAGCGAAAAATGTTAAATTTTAAATCGTTTTCTCAATTGAACAGCAAATATAGAAAAAGTCATTTTAAATTAGAGAAAAGCAAGCAGAAATAGTTTAAAACTTTAACTAATAGTTGACGAAAGGTAAACTTCCATTCAATTTTATATTTTTCTAAACCGTTTTTTATCCCGATTATTGTGCAACTTAATAAATAATTTTCGCCGCGCACCGAATTTTCCTTTATGTTATTCAATTCTATAGAGTTCTGCATTTTTTTACCGATTGTCTTTTCCATCTATTGGTTGCTTGACAAGCAGAAATTGAAAATACAAAATTTTTTTTTGCTCCTTGCCAGCTATTTTTTTTACGGCTGGTGGGACTGGCGTTTTTTATCCCTAATCTTGGCAAGTTCGACGGTTGATTTTTTGGTTGGGAAAGCATTAGCCAAAGCGGAAACGCAATCGAAGCGCAAATTTTTCCTGGGACTTAGTCTTTTTATCAATCTCGGTGCTTTAGGTATTTTTAAATATTACAACTTCTTTGTTCAAAATTTCATCGACGCCTTTTCCTTCTTCGGCAAAGATTTTGACCTTTACCGATTAAGTATCATCCTCCCCGTCGGTATTAGTTTTTATACTTTTCAAACACTTAGCTACACTATAGATATATACAGAAAAAAAATTGAGCCGACCAAAGATTGGATGGTCTTCTTTACTTTCGTTAGTTTCTTTCCACAGCTGGTGGCGGGCCCTATTGAAAGAGCGAGTCATCTACTCCCACAATTTACCAAGCCCCGTATTTTTAAGTACGACCAAGCCAAAGACGGGCTTCGCCAAATGCTCTGGGGCTTGTTTAAAAAAATCGTGATTGCTGATACTTGTGCAATCTATGTCAACGATATTTTCAGTAATTACGAAAGCTATTCTTCTGGAATTTTGTTGCTTGGTGCATTCTATTTTACCTTTCAAATCTATTGTGATTTTTCAGGATATTCGGACATTGCGATTGGTACCGCCAAGCTTTTTGGCTTCGATTTGATGCGCAATTTTGCTTACCCCTATTTCTCAAGAGACATTGCCGAATTTTGGCGACGGTGGCATATTTCTCTCTCAACCTGGTTTCGAGATTATGTCTACATTCCTTTAGGTGGCAGTCGTCTGTCGAAAGCCAAAACCATCCGAAATGTTTTTATCATCTTCCTCGTTAGTGGTTTTTGGCACGGCGCCAATTGGACGTTTATTGTTTGGGGCGGACTGAATGCACTCTATTTTTTACCGTCATTATTGGCTAAAAAAAACAGGCAACATCTTGGTGTTACTGCTGAAAATAGTTGGTTTCCAAGTCAAAAAGAATTTATTGGCATGTTGACTACTTTTTCACTTACCGTTTTTGCCTGGATATTTTTTAGAGCTGAAAACATTTCTCATGCATTTGCCTATATCGCTAAAATTGCACAACTTAATTTCTCTAATTTTTCTATGGAAATGGCTAAATATCTGAAGTTAATTTTTCTACTAATTGGCTGGGAATGGCTGCAACGAGACAAGCAGCATGGTCTCGAAGTTGACCAATTACCTGTCGGTATTCGCTGGTTTTTATACTTTTTTTTAGTCTGGCTGATTTTCTATTATTATGGAGAAGAACAGCAATTTATTTATTTCCAATTTTAAAAATGCTATGAAAAAATTTATCTTTCGGTCGTTGGTTTTTCTCGCGTTGTTTTGCCTTTTCTGTGCAGTCAACTATGGGTTCAATCAATACCAAATTGACCATAATTCTGGCTATCTACTTAATACGAAGACCCTAATTATTGGTGATTCTCAAATAGAACATGCCCTCAATCCTGATTTTTTTAAAAATAGTCGCAACGTCGCAAAAGCAGGTGAACCCTACATTTCTACTTTTTATAAATTAAAATTTTTACTCAAAAAAAATCCTCAAATCAACCGTACTATTGTCGGATTATCCCTTTATAATCTAACCGCGTACAACGATACAAAATTTGTAGATTCCAATTGGTCAAAAAACCAATTAGAGAATGCTTATCCTTTTTTAAATTTAGAAAAATTACATGATTTGCCGCTTGATAAAAAACGATATTGGCAGACACAATTCCGTCATAAATTATTACTCCCAAAAACCAATCACGAAAAATACTTAGGGCATTTCGTCGCCTATCCAACTTCTGATTTAAAAAAACTGGACGTCCAGCAAAGAATCCATGCACACTACTATAACGGAGATGCACTTTATACAGTCTCCCAAATTTCTTTGAATATGCTGGATTCCATTATTCAATTATGCGATCAACAGGAAGTTGAACTCGTTTTTGTGGTTCCTCCTTTGCATTTGCAATATCGAGAAAACATTCCCGAATATTTTCAACAATTGTGGAAAACAGTGTTGATAAGTTTAGAAAATAAGCAGGTAAATATTCTAAATTATAGTGAATGGTCATTGCCTGATGATTGCTTTCGGGATTACAATCATTTAAATAAAAAAGGAGCAGATTTATTGTCCAAAAAGATTGTGGAACGTCTGAAAACGTTAGCAGAATGAACTAAGTAGTAAGTACAGCGTAACAAAAGTTTTCTTGGTTTTTAAGGAGGGAGAAAATTGCAAATTTTCGACCTCCAATAAAAACAATG